>PITV01000031.1 GCA_017577285.1 Clostridiales bacterium | reverse complement strand
GCGTGAACGTGGCCCGTCTGTGCGGCGAGGAAGCGGAATGGCTGCTTTTTCAGGCGACCGATAAGCTCATCAGCCGTTTCGCGGCCATGGAACAGGCAATTTTACAGGACGGAAAATGCCTGGAGGGCTTGCCATTATTGGAAATGGATGTATACTGGAACAGTTGCAAGCACAATGTGTGACTTGCGCTGATTACGAGCTGCGGGAAGAACAGAAGGCCCGCAAGACATTAGATGGAGGGAATACCATGAATAAGACTGAATTAGTCGCTGCTCTGGCTGCCAAGGCCGGTTTGTCCAAGAAGGATGCCGAAAAGGCTGTCGCCGCTTTTGTTGACACCGTGATCGAAGAAATGAAGGCCGGCAACAAGGTCCAGCTGCTGGGCTTTGGCACCTTTGAAGCCAAGGAACGCGCTGCCCGCACCGCCCGCAACATCAAGACCAAGGCGACCATCGAGATCCCCGCTTGCAAGAAGCCCGCTTTCACCGCCGGCAAGGCTCTGAAGGACGCTATCAACGAGTAAGGTTTTTGATATGAGCCTCCGCTGCGGCGGAGGCTTTCTTTATAGAAAACGCGCGGGACCGGATGCCGGAAGGACCGGACAGGCGAAGAGCGGAAAACGTAAAGCGCAGAACAGGAAAACAGAAAACGTAAACAGTAAGGGGAAAACATATGAGACTTGACAAATATCTGAAAGTGTCCCGCATCATCAAGCGCCGCACCGTGGCGAAGGAGGCCTGTGACGGCGGACGCGTCACCATCGGCGGAAAGGTGGCCAAGGCCGGCACCGAGGTGAAGGTGGGGGATGTGCTGGAGATCCGTTTCGGCAACCGCCTGGGCCAGTACCGCATCACCGCTGTGGAGGAAGTCGTGCGCAAGGAAAACGCCTCCGCCATGTACGAGGTGCTTTCCGAGGACAGCGAAACAAAGGCGCAGAGAGAGTGACAGGGATCCGGATCCGTTTCCGGAAAAAGAAAAAGAACATTTGTTTGCAAAACCGCGGGAATGCTTGTATATCCCGCGGCTTTGTGATATAATATATCATGAGAAAGTGTACGGGGTAACGGGGAATGAAGGTAGGAGTTGTATCGCTGGGATGCGCCAAGAATCAGGTGGATACGGAACAGATGCTGGCCCTTCTGACAGAGGCCGGCTATGAACTGACGCCCGATCCGAAGGACGCGCAGGTGCTGATCGTGAACACCTGCGGTTTCATCACCTCCGCCAAGGAGGAATCCATCGATACCATCTTTGAGATGGCCGCCTTCAAGGAGAGCGGAAACTGCAAGGTGCTGTGCGTGACAGGCTGCCTGTCCGAACGCTACAGGCAGGATCTGCTGGATCAGATCCCTGAGATCGACTGCATCCTGGGCGTGTATCAGTATGACCGCATCGTTCCGGCTATTGAGAGAGCCCTGAAGGGGGAGCGGGTCAGCGTGGAAGGGGATCATGAGGGATTCCTGGAGTGCGGACGAAAACTGACCACGCCGTCCTACTGGGCCTATGTGCGCATCGGCGAGGGCTGTTCCAACCGCTGCGCCTACTGCGCCATCCCCCGCATCCGCGGCGCCTACCGCTCCCGTCCCATGGAGAGCATCCTTGCGGAGATGCGCATGCTGGCAAAGGGCGGCGCGAAGGAGCAGATCCTGATCGCTCAGGATACCAGCCGCTGGGGGACGGATAACGGGAGCAGCCTGTGGACACTGATGGAGAACGCCGTGCGGACCCCCGGCCTGGAGTGGCTGAGGGTGCTGTATATGTATCCCGATGAGATCGATATACCGCTGCTGGAGAAGATGGCGAGGGAGCCGAAGATCTGCAAATACCTGGATCTGCCCCTGCAGCATGCCAGCCCGTCCCTGCTGAAGGCCATGAACCGCCGCGGGGATGTGGGAAAGACAAGGGAGCTGCTGAAGGCCGCCCGGGAACTGGGATTCACCCTTCGCACCACCTTTATCGTGGGCTTCCCCGGAGAGACGGAGAAGGATTTTGATGATCTGATGCGGTTCACGGAGGATATCCGCTTTGACCGCATGGGCGCTTTCACCTATTCCCCCGAGGAGGATACCGCGGCATACGATATGCCGGGGCAGATCGATGAGGAAGTGAAGCAGCGCCGGCTGGATGAACTGATGACGCTGCAGGCTGAGGTCAGCCTTGAAAGAAACAGACTGCGTATCGGCACCCGGGAAAAGGTGCTGGTGTGCGGGCCTCTGACAGGGCGCAGCCAGCGGGAGGCGCCCGACGCGGACGGAGAGATCCGGCTGCTGAGCGATCAGCCAACCATGGAGGGGGAATTCGTGGAGGCCGAGATCACCGCGGCGGATACCTATGATCTGACTGCCCGTGTGACCGGGTAAACAGGAGGACAACGGTTTATGAAAAAGATGAACATCCCCAATCTGCTGACGATGCTGCGGGTGATCCTCATCCCGGTCATCGTGCTTCTGACAGGGCTGGAGTGCTTCACCGCCGCCGGTATCCTGTTCATCCTGGCATCGCTGACCGATTTTCTGGACGGCTATCTGGCGAGAAAATACGATCTGGTGACGGATTTCGGCAAGTTTCTGGATCCTGTGGCGGATAAGCTGCTGGTGCTGACATCCATGATCATGCTGTGCGCCACGAGGGCAAACCTGCCTGTGACCTTTCCCGCCTGGCTGATCTGCATCGTGATCGGACGGGATCTGATGATAGACGGGCTGAGGATGATCGCCTCCTCCAAGGGAACGGTCATCGCCGCCGGCATCCTGGGAAAGATCAAGACCACGCTGCAGATCATTGCGGTCATAAGTGTGATCTTCGGCGCCTGGCGCTGGCTCTCCATCCTGCTGATGGCCGCCATGGGCTTGATGACCGTGCTGAGCGGAGTGGATTATTTCATGCGCTCCCGCCGGATCGTGTTCGGCGGACGGAGCGAGGAGAGCGAAGCGGAGCAGCAGATGTGAGCTTCCCAATAAATACCTGATGAAGTGAAAAATGCAGTATTGCTTTGAAGAATGAAAGGATGTGTCAGAATGGCTAAAACGAAGGAAACAAAGGATATGCCCGCCGTGGATATGGATAAGCAGGAGCGTCAGCGCGCCCTGGAAAGCGCCCTGAGCGGGCTGGAAAAGCAGTTCGGCAAGGGCACCGTGATGAAGCTGGGTGAGAAGACCGCCATGCGTGTGGATGTGGTCCCCACCGGCTGTCTGGATCTGGATATGGCGCTGGGTGTCGGCGGCATTCCCCGCGGCAGGATCGTGGAGATCTACGGCCCCGAATCCTCCGGCAAGACCACCGTCGCCCTGCATGTGGTGGCGGAGGTGCAAAAACGCGGCGGCACCGCGGCCTTCATCGACGCCGAGCATGCCCTGGACCCCGCTTACGCCAGGAACCTGGGCGTGAATATCGATGAACTGTATGTCAGCCAGCCCTCCTGCGGTGAGGACGCGCTGGAGATCGCCGAAGCCCTCGTCCGCTCCGGCGCCATCGATATCGTGGTCATCGACTCTGTTGCCGCGCTGGTGCCCCGTGCCGAGATCGACGGCGAGATGGGCGACAGCTTTGTGGGCCTGCAGGCCCGCCTCATGAGCCAGGCGCTGCGCAAGCTGGCCGGCGTCGTGAGCAAGACCGGCGCCATCGCGCTGTTCATCAACCAGCTGCGTGAAAAAGTGGGCGTCATTTACGGCAATCCCGAGACCACTCCCGGCGGCCGCGCCCTGAAGTTCTATGCCAGCGTGCGTCTGGAAGTGCGCAAAGGCGAGCAGCTGAAGAACGGCAGCGAAGCCATCGGCAGCCGTACGAAGGTGAAGGTCGTGAAGAACAAAGTGGCGCCTCCCTTCAAGTCCTGCGAGTTCGATCTGATCTTCGGTCAGGGCATTTCCAGAGAGGGCTGCATCCTGGATATGGCTGTGGAGCGCGATATCATCCACAAGAGCGGCGCCTGGTTCTCCTATAATGACCAGCGCATCGGTCAGGGCCGGGACAACACCCGCGACTTCCTGAAGAACAATCCCCAGATCCGGGACGAGATCGAGGCGCTCATCCGCGCGGAACTGAAGCCTGTCTCCGCTCCCGAGCAGGATACAGAGGAAGAATTCCGTGAAGAGTGAAGAACATATCCACGAGCATGAGCACGGCGGATGCGCCCTGTGCAGGATCGAACTGAACGGGGTGGGCGTCAGCATCGGCGGGGATCAGCTGCTGAAGGATGTGGATCTGCATATCCACTGCGGCCAGCTGACAGCGCTGGTGGGGCCCAACGGGGCGGGAAAGACCACCCTGATCCGTGCCCTGCTGAACGAGGTGCCCTATACGGGATCGATCCGGCACATGGACGCGGACGGAAAAGATTTTCCCGGCGTGCGCATCGGCTACGTGCCCCAGCAGCTGCCCTTTGACCGGCAGATGCCGGTGACGGTGTGTGATTTTCTGGCATCCACCCTCACCCGGCGCCCCGTATGGCTGGGCGTCAGTAAAAAGGTGAAGGACAAGGTGCGGGAAGCCCTCGGCGCGGCAAAGGCGGAAGCCATGATCGACAAGCGTCTGGGCGCCCTCAGCGGCGGTGAGCTGCAGCGCGTGCTGCTGGCCATGGCCCTGATGCCGCTGCCTGATCTGCTGGTGCTGGATGAGCCCGTTTCCGGTGTGGACCAGAACGGCCTCTCCCTGTTCCTGCAGCTCGTCTGCGAACTGAAAGAGAAGCATCATATGGCCATCCTTCTGGTGAGCCATGACTGGGAACTGGTGCGCCGCTACGCGGACCGGGTGGCACTGCTTGAAAAGAGCATCCTGTGCGACGGATCGCCGGAGGAAGTATTCTCATCCCCCGAATTCAGCCGCGCTTTCCCGCCGGCTTTCCTTGCCGGAAGCGAAACAAAGGAACCGGAGCAGTAATGGAGATATTTCAGTATTCATTTATCAGATATGCCCTGTACGCCCTGCTGCTGCTGACGCCCCTGCTGTCCCTGCTGGGCACCATGGCGGTGAATCAGCGCATGGCCTTTTTCTCGGACGCTCTGGGCCACAGCGCCCTCGCGGGGTTGGGCATCGGGCTGCTGCTGGGCATTGAGAACGAGCTCATCAGCCTCATCGTGTTCGGCGTCCTGTGGGCAGTCTGTATCATCAGCATCAATCATTCAGGCAAGTCCTCGGCGGATACCACGATCAGCGTGTTTTCCTCCACGGGCATCGCGCTGGGTCTGCTGATCCTGTCCCGGGGCGGCAGTTTTTCGAAATATTCCTCTCTGCTGGCGGGAGATATCCTTGCCATCAGCCGGACGGATCTCATCTGGCTTGCCGTGGCGCTGGTCATCGGCATCGCCCTGTGGGTGATGATGTACAACCGGCTGCTGCTGACGGCGGTCAATCCCGCGCTGGCGGGCAGCCGCGGCATCAGGACCCGGCTGGTGGAATACGCCTTTGTGGCGCTGGTGGCGGTGGATGTCATGCTGGCGATCCGCTGGGTAGGCGTGCTGCTCATCAATGCCCTGCTGATCCTGCCCGCCGCCGCGGCCCGGAACATCAGCCGGACAGCGGCCCAGCACGCGCTCTTCTCGGTGCTCATCGGCATCGTGTCCGGGGTGGCGGGGCTGATCACCGCCTGCAGGCTGGATACCGGCGTCGGCGCCGCGGTGGTGCTGTGGGCGGCGCTGTTCTACGCGCTCACGCTGCTGATCGGCAGGTTCCGCAAGTAAATATCACACGGCGGCGCGAAAACGCCGCTGTCTTTTTCAAAATACGGGCAGGGCTGAAAAGGAGAAAACGATGATCCATTTTGTTCGCCGGGGACAGACAGCGGAAAGGATGCCGGAGGGCTATCCTCCTTTTCAGGCTGCCTTTCTCGCGAGCCGCGGGCTGGACACGCCCGGAAAGATCGCGGATTTCTTCGACACGGGAAAGGAGCGCCTGTCTGATCCCCGGGCGCTGCCCGGCACGGATGAGGCGGTCTCGATCCTGAAGGAAGCCGCCCGCGCGGGCGAGAATGTCATCGTGTACGGTGATTATGACGCTGACGGCGTCTGCGCCTCCGCCATCATGTACAAGGCGCTCGCTTCCATTGGCATCCGTACGGGCGTGTTCCTGCCCGACCGCCACGGAGAGGGCTACGGTCTGAACAGGGCGGCGGTGGAGGAGATGGCCCGCCACGGAAAGGTCCTTGTCACGGTGGATAACGGCATTACCGCGGTGGAGGAGGTGGCGCTGGCCCGGGAGCTGGGCATGAAGGTGGTCGTGACAGACCATCACCATCCCCATGAAGTGCTGCCCGATGCCGATGCTGTCATCTGCCCGCTGGCCGGAGAGGGCTATCCCTATACCGATTACTGCGGAGCGGCGCTGGCATGGCAGCTGGCCCGGGCGCTGACCGGGGATGAAAAGGCGTGGGAATGGCTGGATCTGTGCGCTCTGGCCACCTTCGCGGATATGGTGCCGCTGGCAGGGGAAAACAGGGTGATCGCCTATCACGGCCTGCGCGCCATCGGGCATACGAAAAATCCCGGTCTGAAAGCGCTCATCGAGGTCTCCTCTCTGCAGCCGCCCCTGAACGCCAGGGATGTTTCCTTCACTCTCGCGCCCCGGATCAATGCCTGCGGACGCATGGACAGCGCCGGGATCGCCCTGCGCCTGCTGACGGAGGAGAACGAGGCGGCGGCCCGGGAACTGGCGGTGCGCACACAGGGGCTGAACGACAGCCGCCGGGAGCAGGAAGCCCTGCTGATCGAACAGACGCATCAGATGCTGAAGGATTATGATCTGGTGAAGGATCATGCCATCGTGCTGTGGAACAGGGGCTGGGATATCGGCGTGGTGGGCCTGGCGGCCGGAAAGATCGCGGAGGAAACGGGATATCCTGCGGTCATCCTTTCCGATGACGGGGAGAAAATGACGGGCAGCGCCCGCTCCGCCGGCGGGATCGATATTCATGAGGCACTGTCGGAATGCGCGGATCTGTTCATCCGTTTCGGCGGACATAAGCAGGCCGCCGGCATGACGCTGGCCTCTTCGAACGGGGAAGCGTTCAGGAAACGCCTCTGCGAGGCGGTGGACCGGCAGCTGGCCGGGCGCGCGCTGGCGCCTGTATATGAATATGACACAGAGATGGAACTGTCCGATGTGACGCTGGAGAATATTGGATGGCTTCGCAAAATGGAACCCTTCGGAACGGGCAATCCCGATCCGGTATTTCTGGTGCGCAGGGCCCGGGTGCAGACCATGCGGCCTGTGGGGAATGCCGGCCAGCACCTGAAATGCACCTTTGTGCAGGGGGAGACCACGAGGGGCGGCATTGCTTTCTCCATGGCGAAGGACCGGGATGATATCGGGGAATATGCCGACCTGCTGATCATGCCGCAGGTGAATGAGTATAAGGGCGTCAGATCGCCCGATATGCGGATCACTGCCATGCGCCCGGCGCACTGTCTGCCGCAGCAGGAATATGCGGATACGGACGCGCTCTTGCAGGATTTATTGCTGTTATCTCGAATTGAAATGGATAACCGCGGGGAGCGGGCGGAAACGGCGCCCCTTTCCGGGCTGCTGGAGGATACCGCGCACCGCGCCGGAACGGCCGTTCTGTGCCGCACCCGGCAGACAGCGGAGAAGCTGCTGGCCCGTCTGGAACCTGTGGATGTCTGCTTCCGTGAGGCGGCGGACAGCCGCGCCTATTTCGCCCTGCTGTATGCCTGCCCGGCGGAGCGGATCACGGCCCCCTACAGCACCGTCATACTGGCGGACGGGGAGACGGCGCCCGGGGAGGCGGGGATGCTGGAGCGGATGACCGGCGCGAAGATCCTGTGCGCGCCCCGCAGCGGGGAACTGAGCCGGGAGCTGGACGGCCTGAAGCCGGGCATGGACAGCCTGAGAGAACTTTACAAATGCTGCAGGCAGGGGGAGAACGCCCTGGAGGTCATGGCTGTCCGCTGCGGCATCACGCCGCGGCAGGCCCTGTGCGGGCTGTATATCCTGCGTGAGGCCGGGTATATTTCCTTCACATTTTCCCCGTTCAGTGTTTCCTTTATTTCCTCAAAGGGCATGAATCCCGCGGATGTGCCCTTGTATGAACTGATTGACTTTACGAAAGAGGGGTGAAAACAATGCCGCATACCGCTTATGAATGCATGACACCGGAGCAGATCTTTGCCAGAGTGCAGAAATACTATCCCGGAAACAGTTATCTGCTTGTGGAAAAAGCCTATCATTTTGCCGAAAAAGCGCATGCCGGACAGAAACGCAAGTCCGGCGAAGAGTATATCATTCACCCCCTGTATGTGGCCAGCATCCTCACCGAGCTCAGGATCGACCCGCCCACCATCGCGGCCGGGTTCCTGCATGATACGGTGGAGGACTGCAAAGATGTGACCCTCGAGATGGTTGAAAAGGAGTTCGGCAGGGAGATAGCCGTGCTGGTGGACGGCGTCACCAAACTGGGAAAGCTGGACTTTGCCAACCGTGAGGAGCGCCAGGCAGAATCCCTGCGCAAGATGATCCTCGCCATGAGCCGGGATATCCGCGTGGTGCTGATCAAACTGGCGGACCGCATGCACAACATGCGCACCCTGCATTATCAGGACCGCGAACGGCAGATCGCCATCGCGAAGGAGACACTGGATATCTACGCGCCGCTGGCGCACCGGCTGGGCGTATATGCCATCAAGCAGGAGCTGGAGGATCTGTCCCTGCGCTATATCGATCCCGAGGGCTACCATGATGTGGCCCAGCTGGTGGGTATGAAGCGGCAGGAGCGGGAAGCGAACATCCAGACGATCATCAGCGAACTGAGCCAGAGGCTGAATGAGGAGAAGTTCCAGTACGAGATCGACGGCCGCCCCAAGCATCTGTATTCCATCTACCGCAAAATGGTGATGCAGAACAAGAACTTCGATCAGATCTACGATCTGTTTGCCATCCGCGTGATCGTGAATACCGTTTCCGAATGCTACTCTGTGCTGGGCATCGTCCACACCATGTGGAGCCAGGTGCCCGGACGGTTCAAGGACTATATCTCTGTTCCCAAGGCGAACGGGTACCGCTCGATCCACACGACGGTGGTCGGCGGCCGGAGCATGCCCTTCCCCTTTGAGATCCAGATCCGCACCCGGGAAATGCACCGGGAGGCGGAGTACGGCATCGCGGCCCACTGGCGCTACAAGGAGGGCGGAAACGGAAATGACGCGAGCGATCAGCAGCTGTTCTGGCTCCGGCAGATCCTGGACTGGCAGAATGAGACCCGGAACAGCCAGGATTTCCTGAACGGCCTGAAGACTTCGCTGTTCCCGGATGAAGTATTCATCTTCACGCCCAAGGGAGATATCATCAATATGCAGCGCGGCTCCACGCCGCTGGATTTTGCCTACCGCATCCACTCCCAGATCGGCAACACCTGTACGGGAGCGCGCATCAACGGCAATCTGGTGCCGCTGGATACCGAACTGAAGACCGGCGACCGGGTGGAGATCATTACCAACGCGTCTTCCAAGGGCCCCAGCATGGACTGGCTTAAGATCGTGAAGACCCAGCAGGCCAAGGCCAAGATCCGCCAGTTCTTCAAAAAGGAGCTGCGGGGCGAGAATGTGCAGCGGGGCCGGGATATGCTGGAGCATGAGGCCAAACGCCGCGGCGTGAAGCTTCCCGATTTTCTGGTGTACGAGTATTACGAGCCGCTGCTCAGAAAGTATATGTTCCAGGATCTGGAGGATCTGTACGGCGGCATCGGCTACGGTGCTGTGACCGCGGTCTATGTCATGAGCCGCCTCATCGAGGAGCGGCAGAAGCACGAGGAAACGGCTCCGAAACAGGTGCCGGAGATGAGCGATTTCACGCCTTCCCAGCACAACGGAAAGCCTTCCAACGGCATCTATGTGCACGGACAGTCCGGCATGCTGGTGCGCTTTGCCCACTGCTGCAACCCGGTGCCCGGGGATGAGATTATCGGCTACATCACGAGAGGCCGCGGCGTTACGGTGCACAAGGCGGACTGCGTGAACGCGCTGCACAGCGAACCGGAGCGCTCTGTGCCTGTTTCCTGGGCCGATGAGGGAGAGGGCAGCTTCACCGCCAATATCCAGATCGTCTGCTACGATCATTCCTCTCTCACGGCGGAGCTGACGGTATTCGTGGATGACATGGGTCTGCCCATCAATGCCATGAGCGCCAAGCTGAACAAGAACAAGACCCGCAGCATCACTATGTCGCTGGAGGTCAGGAGCCGCAGCCAGCTGGATCAGCTGCTGATCAGGCTTCAGGACCGCTCCGATGTCATCGAGGCGTTCCGTACGATTTCCTGACAGATGCTGCTGAAAAGAATGACAGAATGAATGCAGGAGAAAAAAGATGCGTGCTGTTGTACAGAGAGTGACATCCGCTTCCGTGACAGTGGAGGGGGAAAAGGTATCCGCGATCGGCAGGGGCCTGATGGTGCTGCTGGGCGTTCAGAAGGGCGATACGGAGAAGGACGCGGAGTATCTGGCGGGAAAGACCGTGAAACTCAGGATCTTTGAGGATGAGAATGACAAGATGAATCTCTCCGTGAAGGATATCGGGGGAGAGGTGCTTTCCGTGAGCCAGTTCACCCTGCTGGGGGATGCCAGAGGACAGAACCGCCCCGGCTTTACCGAAGCGGAGCTGCCGGAGCCTGCCAATGAGCTGTACTGCCGCTACTGCGAGGAAATGGAGAAGCTGGGCGTCACCGTGAAAAAGGGCATTTTCCGCACGCATATGGAAGTGGCGCTGGTGAATGACGGGCCGGTCACCATCCTGCTGGACAGCAAAAAGAATTTCTGATTGCATACGGGAAGAGAAAATGAAGATCGAGAAAATCGTTGTGGGGCCTGTGAGCACCAATTGTTATATCCTGCAGAAGGACGGAACGCAGCCCGTGCTGGTGATCGATCCCGGCGCGGAGGCCGGCAGGATCATGCGGGCTGTCGGGGACCGCGAGGTGGCGGCTGTGCTGCTGACCCACGGGCATTTCGATCACACCGCCGCGCTGTATGCTTTCGCGGACAGGCCGATCTATCTGCATGAGGCGGATGTGCCCATGCTTTCGGACCCTGAAAAGAATGTGGGGGCGCAGCTGGGAGACCTGTCGCCCCGTCCTGCCGCGACAAATATCATAAAAGAGGGCGATACCTTCACACTGGCGGGGCTGGAGATCAGCGTGATGCACACACCGGGCCATACGCCCGGCAGCGTGTGCTACCGGATCGGTGATGTGCTGTTTACCGGCGACACCCTGTTCCACAGGGGATACGGGCGCACAGATCACTGGGGCGGGGATATGCATACCGAAATGCAGTCCCTGCGGCGGCTGATCCGCATGGAGGAGGACCTGCCCTTTTATCCGGGACACGGGATCGGGGCCACTCTGGCGGAGGAACGCCAATGATGAAGCTGACCATGATGCTGCCGGAGGACTGCGTGCCCTTCGCCAATGACGCGGCGGATGTGGTGCGGGTGTTCACCGGCCCGCTGGATATGCTGATCAACACCCCCGGGGGAGACATGACGCTGGAGGTGTCGGAAAGCGAGGAGAACGGCACCCGTCACCTGACGGTGAAGCAGGGAGCCTATTTGTCATCTCATGACGCGCCCGTCCTGAGCGATCACCTTGATAACAAGCGGCTGCACAAGCGGCAGCTGAAGCTTTCCGTATATGATTGTATGAAGGCGCTGACGGGGCGCACGCCGCCCTGGGGCAGCCTGACGGGCATCCGGCCCACCCGGCTCATGTATATGGCTATGGAGCGGGGGCTGAGTGCCGGTGAGGCGGCCCGTGAAATGACGGAACTGTTCGATGTCAGCGGGGAAAAAGCGGATCTGCTCCGGGAGATCATCGATGTGCAGAGCGGAGTGGACCGACCGGGTGAAAAGGATGTGGATATCTATATCGGCATCCCCTTCTGCACCACCCGCTGCGCCTACTGCAGCTTTCTGAGCGGCGAGGTGGGCAAGGGAAAACAGCTGGCGCCCTACACGGAGGCGCTGACGGAGGAGATCCGGGGAACGATCGCCCTGATCGGGGAGAAAGGGCTGCGCCCCCGGGCGTTCTATATGGGCGGCGGCACGCCCACATCCTTGCCCGCGCCCCTGCTGGAGCGGGTGATGGAGGAGGCAATGCCGCTGATCAGCCGGTGCGCCGAGGTGACGGTGGAGGCGGGAAGGCCTGATACCATCGATGAGGAAAAACTGAGGATCCTGAAGGACTGCGGTGTCAGCCGCATCTCCATCAATCCCCAGACCATGCACGATGAAACGCTTCGCACCATCGGCCGCAGGCATACCCGGCAGCAGTGCGAGGACGCCTACGCGCTGGCGAGGAAGCTGGATTTTCATCACATCAATATGGATCTGATCGCCGGCCTTCCCGGCGAGGATCTGGAAATGTTCGAGCAGACACTGGCATGGAGCCGCGGCCTTGCCCCGGAGAGCCTGACGGTGCATACCCTGTCCATCAAGCACTCCTCCCTGCTGCATCTGTGGGAGGCGAAGCTGCCGGACGGGGACATGGTGGCGCAGATGGTGCGCACAGGCGCGCAGGAGGCGCACGCCCGGGGTATGCGGCCCTACTACCTGTACCGTCAGAAATATATGGCCGGCAATCTGGAAAATGTGGGCTACGCGCTGCCGGGGCACGCCTGCGTGTACAATATCGACATGATGGAGGAGACCGGCAATATCATCGCCCTGGGTGCCGGCGGCATCAGCAAGCGCCTGTTCCCGCCCAGAGGGCATATCGAGAGGGCGCCCAATGTGAGCGATGTGGGACACTATATGGCAAGGGTGGATGAGATGCTGCAGCGCAAGCGTGACCTGTGGGAAAAGACAGACGAGGCCGGCGCTCCGGACAAGGAGGAGAACGAGTGAAACTGATCGACTGGCTGGAACGCAAACTGGGAAAGTTTTACGTGACCGGGCTGATGAATTACCTGATCATCGGCATCGGCGCCGTTTACCTGATGGATCTTTTCGGGCTGAACGCGTCCGTCTGGCTGCGCTTCAGCAAACCGCTGATCCTTCAGGGGCAGGTGTGGCGCGTGCTCACCTTCATCCTGGTGCCGACCTATACGGGCATCGGGAACCTGATACAGCAGGCGCTGATCCTGTATTTCTGGTGGTTCGTGGGCACAACGCTGGAAAACAGCCTGGGAAGCCGCAGATTTTTCCTTTACTACCTGATCGGAACGGTACTGGATATCATCTGCGGATTCGTGTTCGGCGATTCCTTTGTTGCTCTGCTCACCTATTACCCTTCCAATTACTACCTGCATTTCGCCATGTTCTTCGGCTTCGCCCTGCTTTACGGCGAACAGCGGATGCTGCTGTTTTTCTTCATTCCCGTCAAGTCAAAATGGATCGCGCTGGCTGACGGCATCTTCTACCTGTATCTGATCGTGAACTGCTTTACCGGCGCGTTTGCGCCCAACTGGAGCAATTTCGCGCTGATCCTCGTCTCTCTCGTGCCCATCGTACTGTTCTTCCCTTATGATCTGAAACTGCTGTTCAGATCCGTAAGGAGCGGCATTTCCCGGCTGATCATACGGCTGAGGAACCGCTGAGCCGCGGACGTTCCTGCCCGCGCGTCACGCGGGGATAAGAAAACAGATGCCTTTTTGCGGGCATCTGTCTTTTTGTTTTCAGGGATAAATTTCCGCGGCAGAGCGGTCTGTTCAGTCTGCCGGCAGGAAGAAGAAATCATCCCCGGGGATGCTGCCGCCCACCGCGGCGGGCCTGGCGTCATAAAGCACCTGAAGCATGGGCGTGACGCGGAGCTTCATTTCATTGCCAGTGATAAAGGTGAGGGCGCAGGAGGGCAGGGCGGTCTCCGCCACTGCTGTGGAGGGAATGATCCCCGCGGCGGCGATCTCCTGAGCGGCGTCTGCCGGGTCATTCAGCGCGAAGAGGACGGAAGCCTCGCAATCCGCCATAAAGCGGGCTACCAGATCGGGATGCTCCTGAAGGAACTCGGCGCGCACGATCACGGTGCTCATGTGCAGGCCGGCGTTTTCATAGCCGACAGCTGCGGCGGCCTCATCAAAGGCGTCCGTCAGGCTCAGCGCCACCCGGAAGGAGGGATCCTTTGTGAGCAGGGTGGTCACGTGGGGCTCCGGAAGCAGCACGACATCCGCTTTTCCGGCCACCGCCAGAGAAATGACCTCGGTCTGCTCGGAGGAATAGGTCACGCCGGCCTCAACGCCGTTTTGCGCCAGCACAAAATTGAATACATATTCCGGCGCGGCGCCCTGGCCTGCGCACAGGATGTCTTTCCCGTTCAGATCCGCAACGGAGCGGATGGAACTGCCCCTCTCCAGCACATACAGCATGCCGCCGGTGATGAGGGACAGGGCCTTCACGCCGCCCTTTGTTTTGTTGTACAGAACGCAGGCCAGATTGGTGGGGACGGCGGCGATATCGATATTTCCGCCGATCAGCTGGCCCGTCAGTTCATCCGGGGCGCCGGCCAGCGTGAAGTCATAGGTGCCGTCATTGTTTGCCATCATGTGAGCCAGCGCCATGCCGGTGGGGCCCTTCAGGGTGGCGACCCGGATGACGGTATCCTCCGCGGCGGCAGAGATGCACGCGAGTAAAAGCATTGCTGAAAGCACGATGCTGATGATCTTTTTCATATTCATTCTCCTTAGTTGTCATTCACTGCTGTTTTTCCTGGTGACGGCGCTCTTTACCGTGACCCCGGCGATATTGCCCAGTCTTCCGGTAAATGTGCCCAGACGGGTGGAGTCTCCCCGCACGATCAGGCCGATGACAGCCCGGCCGTTCTCGTGATCGGGCACGCCGATGCGTCCGGTGACCATATCCTGATATTCGCTGATGACGCGGTTCACTTTTTCCGCGGCGGACATATCGTCCAGCACGATGCCTACGAAGCCGATCCTTTCATCCATGAGAAAACTCCTTTCATGATCCCAAAAATAAACGACCCTGCAGCACTGCTACGGGTCCTCGAACAATAAGCGCACGGCCTGCCTCCTTTCGCTCTCGGGGAGAAACACATGTGAAATGCTTCGCCGCCTCAAGGACCGGAATATTCTTTTCCGCAGGACCTCTCACCTTTACGTCCTTTGAAAGGAACGCGCGGGGTTGAATCCCTGCAAAAACAGTATACATTAAAGCAAAAGGAAAAGCAACAGCATTCTTTCGTGACTTCCGTAAAAGAAAAAGGAGGGGCCGCCCTCCTTTGCTTATAAAACAGGCATTACTTTTCCGTGCTGTTTTCTTTGTGATACCGGCACAGATCCTTCAGCCGGCAGTTTTCGCAATCCGGTCTTTGCGAATGGCACACCCGGCGCCCGTGCCAGATCAGCTGATGATGGGTATCGCACCAGTCCTCCGGCGGGATCAGGGCGCACAGCTGCTTTTCCGTTTCCGCCGGGGTCTTTGCTTTCGCCAGTCCCAGCCGGTTGCTGACGCGGAACACATGGGTATCCACCGGCATGGCGGGGACGCCGAAGGCGGCGATCAGCACCACCGAGGCCACCTTGCGGCCTACGCCGGGCAGGGCGGTCAGTTCCTCCATGGTGCGGGGCACTTCTCCGCCGTGCTTTTCACAAATGATGCGGCAGGAATTGATGATGTAGTCCGCCTTGGCCCGCATGCCGCAGGAGCGGATATAAGGATACAGCACTTCCGGCGTCGTTTGCGCCATGGCGGCGGGATCGGGAAAATCCCGGAATACCGCCGGGGTGACCATGTTGACCCGGGCGTCTGTGCACTGGGCGGACAGGATGGTGGCCACCAGCGTTTCATAGGGATTGGAGAAATGCAGTTCCGGGCCGGCCTGGGGATACATTTCCCGCAGCAGGGACAGGATCTGTTTCGCGTTTGCGGTCATGTTCGTCTCCTTACAGCAGCTTTATGTTGTGCGCCTTGATGAAATCGGCGCCCCAGAGGATATATGCAGCCACCAGCGCGATGGAGATCAGAAGCAGGATCCCGATCAGGACATAATGCCATACCTTCATTTTTTCCATGCCTGAGGGCAGCCACTTGAAGCCCATGGCCTTCAGCGCCGGAATGACGGCCTGTAGCACCAGAGAGATAAGGATCGCCTCGGCAGGGAACATCACCAGATTTTTGCAGATGCGCACCAGATTGATGGCATTGTAGGCCTCGGCCTTCTCGATGCCGTAGAACACATAATAATCCCACTTCATAAACAGGGAGGTGAGGATGATATTGCACACCAGATTGACGGTGAACTTGGCGGCCAGGGTCTTTGTCACAGAAAGATTTCTGCGCCACAGGAACAGGGCGAAAATGAAGCCGCTGAGCATTTCCACGAAGATAAAGGGGAAGAAGTAGGGGCCGCTGGGAAAAAGAATACACCCCAGGGTATCGCTCACGGCGCCGCACAGCAATGCGACCAGCGGACCGTAAACGACGCTGCCCAGAGCGCAGATATAGCAGTCAAATGTGATATACAGATTGGCGGCGATGGGGATCTGGAAGGCCTTGACGACCACGCGCAGCGCCACGATCAGCGCCGCGAACACCAGCATGCGCACATCCCGGAAGGATTTCGCGGCCTCTTTCCAGTATTCCGCGGAAAGTATACGAAAAGAAGATGATTGAGTCATAAAGCGCCTCCTTCATGTTTCTGACCTTCCGGAGGCAGCTTTGCATAGCAGCGGGATGCGCCTGCGGCACCGCGTCAGAGACTTCGTTTCATGACAACTCCCCGTTCATGAACACTTTACGCGCCGGAGGCTACTCTGCCTGAATTCGGGTCAGGTTCACGCTTATTGTATACATCCGTCCCGTTATTTACAATAGATGAACAGCAAAAGTGCAAAAGGCGGGGCGGCGTTCCTTCCCGCCGGCGGGATCGCGGACTGACTGAACGCTGTTTTGCCGGCCTCCGGACGCGCGGGCCGGTGCATGGACGGAAAGCATCGCCGTGGCCGGAGATATATGCGGGTTTTCTGTTTTCCCGCCCCGGACAGCGGGCTGGATATAAAAGATCCCGGCCCTTCCGGACCGGGATCTGATCGCTGTTTGTTTGTTATTTCTTGACTTTCGCCTTGTCGTAGGCGTACTTGATGGCCTTCTGGTGAGCGGCATCCACCACTTTGGTGCCCGATGTCTTGCTGTTCAGGAAGTGGATGCAGAACTGGCCGCGGAAATCGTTGTCGGGGATAGAATCTCCGTCAGGATAGTTATGCGGCTCGCCGTACATGGA
>PITV01000313.1 GCA_017577285.1 Clostridiales bacterium | reverse complement strand
GTATCGTAATGAGCGGAAAGGATGATGCTCTGATCCGTTTCGCCGGGGATGACCGCTTCCACATTGCGGGATTCTCCGGCATATTCGTTCTGGGTCACCGCGATTTTCACCGTCTCCGGCGCCGCTTCCACGATCTTCTTGGCATACTTGGCATTGACGTTCACGCCAGGGATCTTCTTTCCGAGGGATACATAGGGGCGAAGTTCTTTGGCATCGATGTCTTCATCGGCGAAACTGACATTGCCGTCATAGGTGATAAAGCCGGCTGCACCGTTCGCCAGCAGATCCTGATACAGGAAATGCGACATGCCGGTATCGATCATGACGATCCTGCCGTTTACTTTGCTGAGGCTTGCCTTGTCCGTGTTGGGCAGATACAGGAAGGGGGCTTCGATCTCTCCGCTGCCGCACAGTTTATAACCCCTGCAGGGAACTGCTTTTCCCTTCACAGTCAGGCTTGCGCTCTGCACATCCGCCATATCCACAGGGAAAGGCAGGATATCAGCCTGCACACCCAGGTCCTCACAGCATTTTTTCAGATATTCCGCTACTTTCAGTTCCTCAGCAGTGCCGGAGGTGTGGATGAAATCAGTGTCTTTCAGGATACGGTTGATCTTCTTCAGTTCCATGATATTTCTCCTTTCATATCTGTTCATTATTTCATTCTCTGTTATTTCAGTAAAAAAGAATAAGGCTGCAGGCAAACACCGGCAGCCATACGATCACACCAGTTCGATCCGTTTGTGGTCACGGCTTTCCCGGTAAATGGAAAAACGGTTGCCGATGCACTGCACAGGCGCGGCATGCACGCGGTCACACAGCTGATCGCACGCCTCCCTCGCGGACAGTTCGCAGCCGTGCTGAACAGCGCACTTGATGATCTCACGGGCTTCCAGCGCGTCCCAGGCAGCCTTCACGGTGTTGTCAGTGATCCCTTCCTTGCCGATATACAGAACGACAGGCTGCGTATTGCACAGGCCCCGCAGGAAAGCGCGCTGCTTGCTTGTAAGTTCCAGTTTCATTTTCAAGACCTCCGTTATCAGTCGATAAAATCAAATTCCATATCCCCGATACGCACGGTGCTGCCCTCATTGGCGCCCGCCTTGCGCAGGGCATCTATCATGCCGCTTTTGCGCATGGTGCGGTGGAACCAGTTGACACTTTCCTCATCATCGAAGTTGACGCTGTCAAGCAGCTGCCGGGCGGAAGGCCCGTCCACAACGAACACATGATCCTCCACATACACCTGGAAGCCTGTAGTGAGGAAATCGGGCAGCATCTCTTCCTCCGTGAACACCACGGGAGGCGGCAGTTTGGTGATCTCCTCGGTAAGGGCGTCCAGAAGGGCGCCCAGCCCCTGCCTGGTCGCGGCGCTGATGGCGAACACGGGGGCTTTTCCGGCAATATGCGCCTTCAGCGCCTCGAGATTCTCCTCCGCGCCCGGTATATCCATTTTGTTTGCCACCACCAGCTGGGGCAGTTCATTGAGCGCGCCGTATTTGTCCAGTTCACGGCAGATATTATCGTAATCCTCCACCGGATCCCTGCCCTCACAGCCGGATACATCCACCACATGCAGGAGGATCCGTGTGCGTTCCACATGGCGCAGGAATTCATAGCCCAGCCCGGCGCCCTCGCTGGCGCCTTCGATCAGTCCGGGAATATCAGCCATCACATAGTCGATGCCGTGACGGCGCACGATGCCCAGATTGGGCATCAGGGTGGTGAAATGATAATTGGCGATCTTCGGTTTCGCTGCGGTCGTGACAGAGAGCAGGGTGCTTTTTCCCACATTGGGATAGCCAACCAGTCCCACATCGGCAATGGTCTTCAGTTCCAGCTCGAACTCGTGCTTTTCGCACTTGATGCCGGGCTTGGCGAAATTGGGCGCCTGACGGGTGGATGTGGCGAAATGGCTGTTTCCCCATCCGCCTCTGCCGCCCTGCAGCAGCACTTTCCGGCGTCCCGCCTCATACATATCCGCCACTACGGCGCCCGTCTCCTTTTCTCTCACGACCGTGCCGACGGGCACTTTGATGATCAGGTCCTCGCCCTTTTTGCCGGTGCAGCGGGCGGAAAAACCGTCGCCGCCGTTCTGAGCCTCATATTTGC
>PITV01000312.1 GCA_017577285.1 Clostridiales bacterium | reverse complement strand
AAGCGGGGAGAAGAATATGCTGATCGTGTCTCACGGGGATATCCTGGGACTTCTGCACGCCATGTTCTTCGGGGTATCGGTGGAGGATCTGAATGACCGCGGGATGCACGGCGCCGCCGGCAGTGTTTCCCATCTGCAGGTGTGGGATAACGGGAAGCACATGATATGCCGTCTCGGCGATATGTCTTATCTGAAGTGAGGATGGCGGCCCGGACGGCCGCGAAGCATGCTGTGAAGGATATTTTTGATCG
The DNA here is from genome assembly GCA_017577285.1 of Clostridiales bacterium. GTDB lineage: Bacteria > Bacillota > Clostridia > Christensenellales > Aristaeellaceae > ZC3RG03. The sequence continues at coordinate 1,861 of PITV01000312.1, read as the reverse complement.
GATCGAAAAGAATATGGATGACCTGGTGGACAGGCAGGCGGACTGGACCGCCTCCGCCGCCCCGGAACAGCTGGATGCCGCGCGGAACGGCTGCCTGCGGTTGAGCTTCTTTGACCGGAATGTGCCGCCGGAATGGCTCGGGGATGTGCGGGGAAGAAAGGTGCTGTGCCTTGCCGGGGCCGGCGGGCTGCAGGGCCCGCTGTTTGCCTGCGCCGGCGCGGATGTGACGGTCTTTGACCTGTCGGATAAAATGCTGGAGAAGGACCGGGAGACCGCGGGGGCCGAAGGCCTTTCCATGAAGATCGTAAAGGGCAATATGACCGATCTTTCGGTGTTCGCGGACGGAGCCTTCGACCTTGTGTTCAACCCGCCGTCCCTTATGTATGTGCCGGAGACGGCGCCCGTTTTCCGGGAGTGCTTCCGCGTGCTGAAGCCGGGCGGCGTATTCATCCTTATGGCGCCGGCGCCCGTCAATTACCTGTGCGACTGGACAGAGGATGAACAGGGCGGTCATTACAGGGCCGTCCACAGACTGCCCTGGTGCACCGCGGAGAATGATGATTCCGGGTGGATCGAGTACGGCCACACCATGGAGGAGTATCTGGGCGGGCTGATCAGGGCCGGGTTCGTCATCACCGGCTACGAGGAATGTCAGCGGGAGGATATCACCGAGCTGATGTTCATGGTGAAGGCGGAGAAACAGTGAACAGCCGGATAAACCGTTTTATACGGAAAAAGGAGACAGGATGGACCGGATCACCACGATCATTTTTGTGCGGCATGCCCAGTCCCTGCATCCCTGGAGCGATGACAGGACCCGTCCGCTGACAGAGGAGGGGCTCCGGGACAGAGGCATCGTGCTCGATACCCTGCGGAATGAAAAATATGAGATCGATGCCTTCCTGTGCAGCCCCTACAGGCGAAGCGCGGATACCATCCGTCCCGCCGCGGAGGCGTACGGCATGGAGATCATCACGGATGAGCGCTTCCGGGAAAGAACGGGCGGCGCCGGTTCCGCGGGCATGCTGGAAAAGCGCTGGGCAGACCTGACCTTCGCGGAGGAGGGAGGAGAGAGCATCCTTTCTGTGCAGCAGCGGAACATGGAGGCTTTCAGGGAGGTGCTGCGCGGATATGCCGGCAGGACGGTGGTCATCGGCACCCACGGTACCGCCCTCAGCAGCATCCTGAGGTACTATGATCCCTCCTTCGGCGTGAAGGATTTTCTTCGTATCATCGACTGGATGCCCTGTATCATTGAAATGACCTTCTCGGGGGATAAGCTTCTGGGAAAACGGGAACTGGCGCATGTGAAAAAGGACTGGCAGCCCGCCGATCCTTCCGTCATCACCGCCTGCGGGGAGACCTGCACCGGGTGCGAAAAGTACCGTGACGGAAGATGTCCAGGCTGCATCGCGGCGGACGGCATCGTTCCCGAATGGAAGGAGTCCGGCAGATGCCGCGTCCATGCCTGCGCGCATGATCACGGCGTCACCTGCTGCGCCCTGTGCGCCGCCTTTCCCTGTGAAAGGGTGCCAGTGCTCATTCACTGGAAGCCGGACGCGGTGGAGAAACTCGCCTTTCTGAGGAACGAACTGCTGAAAAGCCCCCTCAGGTGAAAGCGGATGAACGGATAAACGGGACGGAGGCGGAAATGGACAACGGATTTATGGAACTGGTTGCGAAATACGGCGGCTTTGAATACATCCTGGGCTTCCGGGATGATGAGGATCATTTCATCGGCGGCAGCGGGAACAGGGTGTGGTACTTCCTCCCCCAGGGCCCGTCCCCTCTACACATCCCCCAGCCCCCCCCACCCTCCCAGCCCCCCCCTCCCCCCCTCTGCTTTCCACCACAAACCCCC
>PITV01000311.1 GCA_017577285.1 Clostridiales bacterium | reverse complement strand
GCGCATTATAGCACGGTTTTTTTCATAAATATATAAAAATCACAGAGAATTATTGAAAAAACGGGAACAAAACAGACAGGGCCGCGTATTATATACCGGGAGGGATGAAAAATGAACGGAAAGAACAAATGCAGAATACTGAAGGAGATCCGTCAGAAGATCGCCGATGAGAATGATATCCCCTATGTGACGCGGGAATGCACCTTCAAGGGGGAGTGCAGAGGCACCTGCCCCCGGTGCGAAGCGGAACTGCGGTATCTGGAGGAACAGCTGGAAAAGCGCAGGAGCCTCGGCAAAAAGGTGCTGATCACCGCGATCGCCGCCGGCATGGCTGCGAGCACCACCGCCTGCAGCGTGCCGGTGGAAGCGCTCCACAACGCGCTGAAGACGCCGGAGCCGCAGATCGATGTGCTGGACGGAGAGATCGAAGTGATGGGGGACGTTCCCTATATCGAGGAAACCGGCATCGTGCCTGATGAATATGACGGGCCTGTTCCCGGCGAACCGGAGGAGCTCTCCGGCGCGGTGGCATATCCCGATATGGAAGAAGCGGCAGCGGAATGATGGACGCAATGCCGGAGCGGGAGGGGCCGCTGTATCCCCTGATCACCCTGTCCCGTCACCGGATGGAGACCGACGGGGAGGGGGTGACCACGCTGATCGCCGGGGCGGGCTGCCCCCTGCGGTGCGGGTACTGCATCAACAGGAAGCTTCTTGAGAAGGACGCGGAACGGGTGACGCCGCGGGAACTGTACGACAGGCTGAAGGTGGATGATCTGTACTTCCGGGCGACCGGCGGAGGGGTCACCTTCGGCGGAGGCGAAAGTCTGCTGCACGCCGGTTTCATCAGGGCCTTCCGCGGGATCTGCGGCGATGCCTGGAGGATCTGGGCCGAAACGAGCCTTGCCGTGCCGGAAGAACTGGTGAGGACGGCCGCGGAATGTGTGGATCATTTCATCGTTGACATCAAAACCTTGGACCGGGAGATCTACCGCGCCTATACCGGCGGCGATATGGAGCTGGCGCTGAACAACCTGCTGCTGCTGAAGGAACTGGCGGGGCCGGAGCGGATCCTTGTGCGGATCCCGCTCATTCCGGCGTACAACACCCGGGCGGATCAGGAGCACGCCAGAGCGCTGCTGGCGGAAAAAGGATTTTCACAATTCGATCTGTTTGACTATGTCGTGCGGTAACAGCCGTTGCCGCACGGCTTTTTTGATGCTGAAAGATCCTGAATGATAGAAAATTTTTACAATTTTCTGTATTTTATTTTTATTTTTTCCGGACTTTCCGTCTTGACAGGTGCAATAAGCCATGCTATACTCTAAAATTGCATCAATATCGGGATGATGCGGCTCAAATGGAGTTTTTCGTGAAAAACGGAGGGATTTCCGGGCAAAGAAAGTCCGGAAAAACCGGGGAAACAGACCGGGCGACCGGCGGAAGAAAGCGAAACTTCATCGCATGGAACCGGGGATGCGATAATAAAGGGGTGATTGCTGCATGGTGCACGAGGTCCAGATGGGAAAGCACGCCAAGAGAATGAGCTTCAGCCGCATTGACGAAGTGCTGGAAATGCCCAATCTCATTGAAGTGCAAAAGAACAGTTACAAGAAGTTCCTGAGGGAAGATCTGAAAGAGGTACTGGAAGACGTAAGCCCCATTACCGACTACAGTGAAAACCTGGTGCTGGAATTTGTCGATTACAGCATGGACGGAGAACCCAAGAACAGCGTTGAGCGCTGCCGTGAACGCGATCTGACCTACGCCGCTCCCCTCAAGGTGAGCGTACGTCTCCAGAACAGGGAGACCGGCGAGATCAAGGAAAGCGAAGTCTTCATGGGAGATTTCCCCCTGATGACCGAACACGGAACCTTCATTATCAACGGTGCTGAGCGTGTTATCGTCAGCCAGCTGGTAAGGAGCCCCGGCGCTTACTATGACATGGTGATGGATAAGAGCGGCAAAAAGCTCTTTACCAGCCAGGTGATCCCCAACCGCGGCGCGTGGCTTGAATACGAGACCGATGCCAATGACGGCGTATGGGTCCGCATCGACCGTGCCCGCAAACTGCCCGTTACCGTACTGCTCCGCGCATTGGGATACGGCACCGACGATCAGATCATGAC
>PITV01000310.1 GCA_017577285.1 Clostridiales bacterium | reverse complement strand
GATCTGAACACCCTTGTTGCTGTTGGATGTGTTCGTAACATCAAACCCTGATATCTCCCACCATTCTCCGCCGAAGGTGACGCCGCCGCCGATCCCGTCAAAGTCGAGTACAGGCCGGGAAGCGGCAGCGGGATCCCGGATGACACGGATGGGGGAGGCTTCTGTTCCGTCATTTCCGCGGGGGGCGGACAGTTTGCCCTCGATATGATAAATGCCTTCTTTCAATACGACAGTTTGACCGGCGGATGCAAAAGAAAGTGCCGTATCGATATCTACAGGGTGATCCGGGGAACCGTCTCCGGTGCTTGTGCCATCCGGTGAGACATAGATCATATCACCGGTCAGCTTACGGAAAATGATGGTATGCGTGAGGGAAAACGCTTCTGTTATATCCGGCATGGCGCCCTTTTCGTTCAAATATGCCGCATCAGGCTGGAAGACAGCGCTGAAGGTATTGCTGCCCTCATGCAGTTTGACCGGCAGACGAAGCTTCTGACCGGCGAGCGCGTCTCCTTCGGCCACGACTGCTCCGGCATCATTCATGACAGCGATATGTCCGTTCGTGTTACCGAAAAGCACCAGCGTATAGTCTTCACTTCCGGATACCAGCGCCGACTCAAACGCCACATCCACAGGATATGTTTCGGGCGGTTTTTCACCGGCGGGAGGATCCTGCGCTGCATCAGTCACTGTGAGTGAGACATCGGATACGGTGATTCTGGCGTTGCGTGCCGCGAAGAAACCGATATAGATATGATCGGGATCAACGGAGGCGAAAACTGTGCGGTCCGCATCGTAGAGGGTGCGCTCACCAATGGGACTTCCTTCCTCATCAAGATAGCGCAGCAGGTATCCCGTATTGTCGCGGGACAGTTCAAACCGCATGACGGTGATATCCTTATCCGCCTGATCCCCTTCGGGCGCTGTTCCGCGCCAGTTTCCTATCAGATTATAGGTTCCCTTGCCGAGGGGAAGACAGGAGGTTTCGAGCGGAACGATCACGCTGTCAAATTTCTCAGGAACGGTACCGGAAGTGCCGTCAGAATAGGAAAACATACCGGTTTCCCGGAATGATCCGGCATCTTCTGCTGTGACGCCTGTTTTGATCAGCGCGCCGATCCCAAGACGCATGGAGATCTTGTTGCCGCTCCGGGTGTACTCCACCTTTGTGGCAACACCCATCATGCTGTTGTTCCATACAGGGGCGGAGGAGCCGTTTACGCCGATGGTGTCAAGCACGGCAATGCCCATGCCTTCCTGACCGTTTGAATAGGTCCATCCGTCCACATGGATGGTGCCGCTGAGAATAAAGTTTTCCGTATGCGCGTCAAGCTGGGTGTACCAGAAGGCGATGCCGTCTGTGGAGCCCGGAACTATCTTGCCTTTTCCGGATTCCGAATAGATCATGGCGGGACGGCGGCCGCTGAAAATGCAGCCGTTGTCTTTCAGCGTGGTGCTGGGGCCGAAAACAACGGAGTTCCACACAAAGGCAGGATCCTCCGTCGCCTTGAAATAAACTTCCTCACTGAGGGGAGAAGTTTCGCCGGAAAGCCTGCAGGCCTGTACGCAGATGCGGCTGTTTTTGCCGATGGGCAGGCCGTGGATCACCGCGCTTTCACCTTCAGTGAAAACTGTGACAGTTCCTTCTTCGCTGAGCAGCTTTTCATTTACATACACCTGATAGGTATCCGCTTCCGGCACGGGATTCCAGCTGATCTTCACGCTGCCGCCTCCGAGATTGCGATCGACAACAGCGGCAGGAGCGGTCAGGGGAAGCAGAAATCCTTCACAGGCGGCGGGAGCGCATGTTTTGTCATGCTCACCTTCACGAACAGCGAATACGGCGGCGCTGTAACTGCCGGATGAAGAGGGGGTAAAGGTGATGGTATGGTGATCCCCTTCGGCTGAGACGCTCCGTGTGAGGAGCGGCTCGCCTGACATATCTGACAGCACGGCTGTCACCATATCAGCACCGTCAAAGCCCACATTCATTTCGATCTTTACTGAAATGCTGTCAGGGCGGATCTCAATACCTTCAATAACAGGATCGGGCACTTCATTCCATGCCCTGTGGAACGGCGGGACCTCGGCGGGAAGGGATTTCCGGTGCTCCTCGATCGCGAACTTGACACTACAGTTGTTTCCGGGCTGA
>PITV01000309.1 GCA_017577285.1 Clostridiales bacterium | reverse complement strand
GTCAACATGAGCCCTGCGGAAAAGGATGCCGCGGTTGTTGAGATCCTGATGAGCATATCCACGGTATCCCGCAGGCTCGCAAACAATATCGCCAAGATGCAGAAAGGAGAAAATCGCTATGACCAATCAGGAAATGATCCTGCAAATCGCAGACAATATGGCCCTGCTGGCAAAGAGTGTGCGGCATTTCGCGGAAAATATGCTTATTCCTACCCCCGCTGCGGAAACGAAGGAAGAGGCACCCGCGAAGGCCGAGCAGCCGGAAAAGACGGTCACGCTGGAAGAAGTACGCGCTGTGCTGGCGGCAAAGTCGGCGTCCGGAAAGAACGCTGAAGTGAAGTCGCTGATTTCAAAGTACGGTGCCGACAAGCTGAGTGCCGTGGACCCCGGCTGTTACGCCGCCCTGCTCAAAGATGCGGAGGTGCTGTGATGCCGCCCCGTAATCACGCGATCCTGTCCGCATCATCTTCCCACAGGTGGCTGAACTGCAGCCCCTCCGCCCGTTTGGAGCAGGAGTTTGAGGATCGGGAAACAGAAGCTGCCGCCGAGGGTACCGCGGCACACGCCCTTGCGGAACATAAGCTGCGCCGGGCGTTGAAGATGCAGAGCAAGAAGCCCGTAAGCCAATACGACTGTGAAGAAATGGACACCCACACGGACGCCTATGTTCAGTTTGTACTGGAAACGCTGGCCGAGGCCAAAGTGCACTGCGCCGATCCCATCGTGCAGATCGAGCAACGGCTGGACTTCAGCTGCTATGTACCTGACGGATTCGGTACCGGTGACTGCCTGATCATTGCGGATGACACCCTGCACATTATTGATCTGAAATATGGTCAGGGTGTGCTTGTAGAGGCCGAACGCAATCCGCAAATGATGCTCTACGCCCTGGGTGCCCTTCGGATTTACGACAGCCTGTACGATATCCAGACCGTCAGCATGACAATCTACCAGCCCCGGCGGGAGAACATTTCCACCTGGAGCATTCCCGCTGAAGAACTGAAAGCATGGGCCGAAAATGAACTGGTACCCAAAGCAAAGCTGGCCTATGAAGGTAAGGGTGAGTATTGTGCCGGACCTTGGTGCACCTTCTGTAAGGCGGCTGTCAGATGCCGGGCCCGCGCCGAAGAAAAGCTGAAGCTGGCACAGTACGAATTCCGTAAACCGCCGCTGCTGACCGATGAAGAGATCGAAGAAATCCTGGGTAAGCTGGATGATCTGACCCGTTGGGCTAATGAGATCGCCGCCTATGCACAGGAAGCCGCTCTGAACGGAAAGCAGTGGTCCGGGTGGAAGGTCGTCGAAGGCCGCAGTGTGCGCAAGTACACAGACGAAGGAAAAGTCATCGCTGCGGCAAAGGCTGCCGGTTATCACGATATCTTCCGGCAAAGCCTGCTGCCCATCACCGAAATGGAAAAATACATGGGCAAACAAAATTTCCAGGAAGTGCTTGGCGGACTGGTTCACAAGCCCGCCGGAAAACCTACGCTGGTACCGATCACTGACAAAAGACCGGCCATTACCAGTGCGCAAAACGAGTTTATGAGTATTGAGGAGGAAAACCATCATGTCTAATCCCTGCAAAGTTATCACCGGAACCGTTCGTCTCTCTTATGCCAACATCTGGGAACCCAAGTCTATCAACGGCGGCGATCCCAAGTACAGCACCAGCATCATCATCCCCAAGACCGATGTGAAAACGATCAATGCCATCAACGCCGCCGTGGATGCGGCCATCCAGGAGGGTATCGGTAAGTTTGGCGGCAAGATCCCGAACAAGGCCGCCCTGAAGCTGCCTCTGCGCGACGGTGACGCCGAGCGTGACGATGAAGCCTATAAAGGCTGCTACTTCCTGAACGCCAACAGCAAGGTGGCGCCCCAGGTCGTGGACAAGAATGTGCGTCCCATTCTGGAACGTAGCGAGATCTACAGCGGTGTGTACGCCCATGTGTCGCTTAGCTTCTACGCTTTCAACTCCAACGGGAACCGTGGCGTAGCCTGCGGACTGGGCAATATTCAGAAGGTCCGCGATGGCGAGCCTCTGGGCGGGCATGTGGACGCGGCAGATGAGTTCACTACTGTCGAGGACGACGACTTCCTGTCTTAAGCAAGGTGAAATCGGGTGGCGGAGCAATCTGCCACCCCGTTTTCGCAGAAAGGACTATACATGGCAGAACATAAAGA
>PITV01000308.1 GCA_017577285.1 Clostridiales bacterium | reverse complement strand
ATCCTGATGCCGAAGAACCCGCAGAAAGCGGTTTACATCATCGAAAGCGCGGTTGCCGCCGGTACTGTCGATGAAAAGCGTCTGGATGAGAGCGTGACAAGGATCATTTATCTCAAGATCATGATGGGGATCATAAATGCTGATTAAGGAGGACAGGAAAATGAAAACACTGGGCATCATCGGGTGCGGAAATATGGGCGGTGCCATCCTGAAGGCGGTTGCCGCATCAGGAAAATATGATAAGCAGAATATTTATGTGGCGGACAGAAATCCGGACACACTAAAAAAACTGGAGAGTTACGGCTTGCAGCCCAAACTGTACACCAATAAAGAGGCCGCTTCCTGCGATATCCTGCTGCTGGCTGTAAAGCCTCAGGTACTTCCGCTTGTGACAGAGGAGATCAGGGACAGTATAGATTACGGGAAAACTGTCATCATTTCCATTGCCCCCGGCTATACCATCAGCAAACTGCAGAGTATGCTGAACAGCGGGGCGCGCATCGTCCGCGCCATGCCTAATACACCGGCAATGGTGGGCAAGGGAATGACAGCTGTGTGCGTCGGGAAGAATGTGGGGGATGAAGGCGATGCGGACGCGACCGGATTGCTGGGATTGACCAGCGATACTGAAAAGGTGCCGGAAGGACTGATCGATGCAGTTGTAGGCGTCAGCGGAAGTTCTCCCGCCTATGTGTTTATGATGATCGATGCGCTGGCGGACGCGGCTGTACGCTACGGCATGCCCCGTCCGCAGGCCCTTCACTTTGCCGCGAAGGCGGTGGAAGGAAGTGCCGCGCTGGCCCTTGAAAGCGGTCTGCATCCGGGGCAGCTGAAGGATATGGTGTGTTCTCCGGCGGGTACCACCATTGAGGCAGTTGCTGTGCTGGAGAAGGAAGGCTTCAGGAATGCGGTCATTGCCGCCGCTTCCGCCGCAAGTGAAAAATCCGCCCTGATGGGCGGAAAAAAGGATTGATGACGGTATTGCTTATTTGAATGCGATATTGTCCTCATCATTCAGGATTGTGTAGGTGGTTCCGGGAACGGGGCCGCCGTCAGCAAACTGGAACAGTTCAGATAATGTGACCAGCTGATAGCCGCGTGCCACCAGTTCCGGGATCACGAGCTTCATGGCGTCCACCGTTGTGGAGTAGATATCGTGACAAAGGACGATGGCACCGCTTTTTAGATTTTTGAAAATATTGTTGTAGGTGGATTTGGCGTTCAGCGTGCTCCAGTCCTCGGTATCGATGTACCAGAATGCAACGCACATATCCAGGCTCTTGCATACATTCCGCACGGTTTTGTTATTGCTTCCGCCGGGGCAGCGGAGCCATTTGACCTGATAACCCGGTACGATGTTCTGTATGGCTTCATTGGTCCTGGTCAGCTGGCTGCGGATCTGAGAAGAACTGAGCGTCGTCAGTTTCTTGTGGCTGTAGGTGTGGTTCGCGATCTCGTTGCCTTCGGCCACGATACGTTTCACTGTGCTTTCATGATCGCCTACCCAGCGGCCCTGCACGCAGAAAGTGGCATGACAGCCGTATTGCAGAAGAAGATCAAGAATGCTGTCTGTGTATTCGCTGGGACCGTCATCGAAGGTGATGGCGATCATCGGCTTTGACGGGTCTATGACAAAACTGTGAGCAAGCTCGCTCTCCACGGAAAGGCAGTCGCTGGCCTCACGCAGGGAAATAAGCACCCGCTGGGAAGACAGGCTGAGCGGAAGGCGCTCACCGGAGGCAAGATAGATATACAGCCCGTCCTGTGTGAGGATCGAGTTGGTGAACCATTCCGGATCAGGCGTGATGTGATAACCGTCCGCGTCCTTCAGCAGGAATGTGCTGATCTTGCTTTCGAGGATCAGATTGATTCGTGTTGTATCGGACAGGATATCGCTGCCGCGGTACATTTTTTCGGTATTCAGATCAATGATAAAACAGAAATGTGTGTCACAGCTGACACCGTTCTCCGCGTAAACACAGGTGAGCGCGACAGACGCATACCGGTCATCCGCACGGAAGGATTCATAATCAACGCTCAGCGTTCCGCAGGCGTTTTCAGGCAGCGCCTTCCTTTGCTTTTTGAGCCAGGAGGAAACCGCCGCGTCAATGGAACCGATAGCGGTGAGGGGATAGGTGAATGAATAATCTGTGTTTCCCTCCACACCGGTCACAGTGATCTCGTCGCCGTATTC
>PITV01000307.1 GCA_017577285.1 Clostridiales bacterium | reverse complement strand
GAGGCGCACGACGACCCGTGCGCGTGGGAGCACGCTGCTGCAGGAATGCCCCCGTCTGCCGCGCCGTTGTTGCCCTCGCGGTGGCCGGCTTCCCCCTCGCCCCGCCGCGTCGCCGAGGCCTGCCCCACCCACTCCCCCTCCCCGGCCCGCCCCCCCGCCCCGTCAGCGAAACGGCCCATATATTCACCCGCCAGTCCTTCCATTTCGGAGAGTTCCTCACCCTTTTCTCCCATGGTGACCGCGCCATAGGGATACACCCGGATGACAGCATCCCGCCTGATCAGTTCCATTTCCCGATCCAGATGCTCCGGAGTATCGGGCACGGGATCCAGATTGGGCATGGCGCACACGGCAGTGTATCCGCCCCGGGCACAGGCGCGGCTGCCTGTCAGGATGGTCTCTTTATAAGAAAAACCCGGTTCACGCAGATGCACGTGCGCATCCGCCAAACCGGGCAATACGATATATCCGCTGTCGGGAGAAAAGGAGGGCTCTTCCCCCTGCAAAAGGGAAACAAAGGCCGTTACATCCTTGCTCCTGCTCACTTTCCTGAGCAGGTCCCAGCCGCAGTACCTTACCTGCATGGCGTTTCCCTCCCTGCAAAAAAACTGCTTTCCCTTTTCAAGGAAAGCAGTGGAAATAAGCATTCTTCACCCGCTGTACAGGTAGAAAGACCCTCTTCGATTGCTGTTCCTTGACGGCCTCACAGGACCGTATTAAAGGCACGATGAAAAGTTACCACACAGGGGGGTTTTTGTCAATCGGTATCACAGTGTTTTTCTGCTCATTTATTGTTTTTCATTCTTGGCGATGGCTTCCCAAAGGCCTGTCAGATAGCAGGCACCCAGCGCGCGGTCATACAGACCGTAGCCGGGCATGGCGGTCTCGCCCCAGATCATGCGTCCGTGATCGGGACGGATGGGGCCGTCAAAGCCGGTATCATACAGCGCCTTCATGATGGCGTACATATCAAAGCTGCCGTCAGCGCTGGGATGCGCCGCCTCATCAAACTTTCCCTCTCCGCGGAAAATGATGTTGCGGATGTGGGCGAAATGGATGCGTCCCTTCACGGCGCCGATGATGTCCACCAGATCATTCTTCGGATTGCTTCCCAGAGACCCGGTGCACAGGGTGAGACCGTTATGCACATCGTCCACCTCGTTCAGCATGCGCAGGATATTTTCCTTGCAGGTGATGATGCGGGGCAGGTTGAACACGGGCCAGGCGGGATCATCGGGATGGATTGCCATATAGATATCATACTTGTTGCACACCGGCATGATGGCCTTCAGGAAATACACCAGATTCGCGAACAGCTTCTCGCTGTCCACATCCTTATACATGGCAAACAGTTCGCGGATGCGGGCCATGCGCTCGGGCTCCCAGCCGGGAAGCACAAAGCCGTTGCTCTTCTCATCCATGTGCGCCATCAGGTTGTCGGGGTCGATGCGGTCCACCAGTTCCTGATCATAGCTCAGCACAGTGGCGCCGTCGGGACGGGGCTTGGCAAGGTCGGACCTGGTCCAGTCAAACACCGGCATGAAGTTGTAGCATACCATGTGGATGTCATTCTGTCCCAAACGCTCCAGCGTGGTGATATAGTTTTCGATATACTCATCGCGGCGACCGGCACCCACCTTGATATCATCGTGGATGTTCACGCTCTCGATACCGCGGATGGAAAGGCCGGCATCCTCCACAACGCCCTTCAGCTTTTTGATGGCGGCATCCTCCCATACCTGGCCGGGAGTGGTGTCATAGAGGGTGGTGATCACGCCCTTTACGAGGGGAACCTGGCGGATCTGTTTGAGGGAAACACTGTCAAAACCGGGGCCGAACCAGCGAAGCGTCATATCCATGGCTGTATCCTCCATTTATCAAAACTGCTTACTTGTCTTCTTCCGTCTTTTTCTCGATATCCTGTTCGATCTCTTTTTCCGCGGCGCCGATACCGCCCATGATCTCCCTCAGATGCAGCGCCTCTTCACGGGAGATGGCAGTGCCTGTTCCCTGACAGGCGTGGCAGCGGTACAGGCAATCGGGGCACACGCAATCATTGCTTGATTCGGAATGGATCATAAAGGCACCGCATTCGGGACATCCGCAGCGCATAGACCATACCTCCTTTTCACCACCATAGTTCATCAAACGAATTATAGCACCCGCGAACATAATAAACAATGCAGAACATGCAT
>PITV01000306.1 GCA_017577285.1 Clostridiales bacterium | reverse complement strand
TGTGTACATCGGGGGAGGAAGCTCTGTCCGGTCCGATTACGTCATCTCCCGCATCACCATCAAGGCGGACGGAACGGAGTTCTACTGGGTGGATCTGGTGAATAACAACCGGGACAGCCGCTTCTATACCACCACGCCGGGCATGTACTTCATCTGCCCCGAGATCGCGGTGTGGCAGCAGCTGGCGTCTGCCAGCAATATCTCCGTATCCGTGACGGCCTACCGTTACGGCAGCGGACAGACCTTCAATATCACCCCCAACGGCTGCAATGCCTTCCGGGAGTTCGCGCGGGCTATCGTCAACAACAATCTGCATGATCTGTGCGATCTGGGCGATATGAACGCCGCCGGTCAGGTCTATCCCATGCGCACCACCGTCACCTCTGTCAGCTACCGCGACGGACAGCAGCTGCGGGTCATCAACTGCAACAGCAGTATTTCCCTGCGCACTCAGCCCGATCCCGACGCGCCCCGCATCTGCATGATCCCCAAGGGCGAGTATGTCACCTACCGCGGCAACGCCGGCAACGGCTTCTACCTGGTCGAATACGGCAGGTACATGGGCTACGCCTCCTCCCTGTATCTGGGAAGATGACGCGCGGAAGATCAAAGAAAATAAACAAAAAACAGGCCGTCTCCTCAAAACGGGGGACGGTCTGTTTGCATGTCCGGATATACCGGCATTCTGTGATGCTTCTTTATCAGGTGAAATACCTCTGCTTCGGCTTGATGACCCTTTTCTTCGGGCGGCGGTCCAGCCTTTTGAACAGGCGGATCAGCAGGAAGACGAAGCCGGCGAGGATCAGCAGGGGCAGGGCCAGGTCGAGCAGCACGATCTCCAGCGTCAGCTTCGGGAAGGGGGAGCCGGTCGCGGCTTTCTCCATGATCTGCTCAAGGGTGGGGGCCAGATCGGCGCGGCGTGCGATGGAGCGGGAGGCCACCAGGTCATACACGATGGGCTCGGCGCCCGGGGTGGGGTAGTAGGAGATGGTGCCCATCACTTCCTTTTCGGTGATGGGGGCGTCAAAGGCCCGGGTGAATTCCGTGACGGTCACATCGTACAGCCGGCTGCTCCAGGCGGTCAGGCCCGATTTGGTGGTGATGATGCGGTCGTTGGAGGTGTTGCTGCGGGGGCGCAGGTTCAGCGTCAGCCTGCCCACGCCGGGGTCGGCGGTATCGAAGCCGGAGATCTCGATCACCTTGGGGTTGGTCAGGTAGATCTCGGCGATGGAGGAGATCATATACTGGGAGAAGCCGTAATTCATCAGCTTCACGGTGTCCCGGAAGGAGGCGGCGCGGCTCTTGCAGCCGAACACCACGCTGATGAGCTTCACGCCCTGGGCGTTGGTGGCGCTGCCCACATAGCAGTAGCCGGCGGCGCCGGTATAGCCCGTTTTGATGCCTGTTCCGGCCTCGTAGTAGCAATCGGCGAATTCGCTGTAATTGGTGCGGAAAAAGTTGTTGCTCAGGGTGATGCGGCGCCTGCCGTTCAGATTGGTAGCCCGCATGGTGTAGCTGGTGGCGCCGGCGATATCCGCGAAAACGGGGTTTTCCATGGCGTAGCGGGCGATGATGGCCATATCCCGGGCGGTGGTGAAGTGATTGTCATCGTGATAGCCGTGGGGATTGGTGAAATGGGTGTTGGTGCAGCCCAGCATGCCGGCCTTTTCGTTCATCATGTATACAAAATTATCCACCGAGCCGCCCACACATTCGGCGATCACCAGGGCGCCGTCATTGGCGGAATGCATCATGGTGCCGTAGAGCAGGTCCAGCAGGTTCACTTCCTCGCCCTCGATCAGGTGCTGGTCGTTGCTTTCGCCCAGACGGGAGGAATCGGAGGGGGTGTTGAACAGGGCGTTATAGGAAACGGTGGCGGTGGTGTTTTCGCAGTCGCAGTTTTCCAGCGCCAGCAGCACGGTCATGATCTTGGTGGTGGAGGCGGGGTACATGGCCACATCGGGGTTCTTCTCAAATACCACCGTGCCGGTTTCCGCCTCGATCAGGATGCAGGCGGTGCAGTTCAGATCCTGCATCTCCAGCATATCGGGGTAGTTGGGGTCATATTCGGCCAGAGCGCCCGCCTGCAGGCACAGCAAACACAGCACCGCCAGCACAGCGGTGAGGCGTATGAACAGATGTCTGCCGCGATCCTTCATCATGCCTCCGGGACGGGTAATATCGTTGCTCCGGCAGGGTATGCCTGCCCGAACATTCATTATAAC
>PITV01000305.1 GCA_017577285.1 Clostridiales bacterium | reverse complement strand
CTTGTCTCCCGCAACACCGTCAGCCGTGAGGCCGTGGTCTGCCTGAAACTGCTGCACGACCTGCTTCGTGCTGTTCCCGTAAACGCCGTCAGCGGTAACAGTATATCCCAGCTGTTTCAGCGCATTCTGCATCTGCACAACATCACTTCCGCTGCTTCCGACCTTCAGCGTGGAATACGCGAAAGCGGAAACGGCGGTCGTAAACGCGAGCAGTATAGACAAAATCAGGGATAAAACCCGGCGTGTATGCTTCAAAATGAAGGCCTCCCCCTCAAATAGTCACTCTATTTTATCACAGTGAATACGAATTGTAAATATTTCCGCGCTGTTGTTACAATGTCTGTCCGCCTCCTTGCAGATGATATGCCCCGAAGGCATCCTGTTTTTGTTTTCTTCTGTTTCATCTTCTTAGTAAAACATTAGGCAAAACCGGCCTCCATCATCAATGGAGACCGGTGATTTCCTGAATTATGTCTCTAAAGATACCGGATTCTACTCCTGTTCTTCTTTCTCTGTGTAAGGAACAGCGCTTCCAAAGGCCTTTATCGGGAATCCGTTTTCATCAAACTCGGTAGTATACCGCACCACAAAGGGGATCCTGTCGGCTGTCAGCGGAATAACGCCTTCCAGTGTTTTCTCCCCTTTCTCCAGCCGTCTGTGCCATTCCCTGTACATATCAGCGTAGTCTGCCGGGAAAATGCCCATTTCGATCGCCGGCTCCGGATAATTGCGAACGAGCGGAGGCAGACCCAGGTCTCTCATACAGCGGAAACAGGGACGCATCTCACGGGTAACGATATTGTATTCCCAGTAATACATATTGGTCTGTTCACTCGCGTACTTCATGCGGCGGGAATTTTCTTCCAGATCGGTATAGTGAGCATACCGGTCTGTAATGTTATGTACAACAATATAGTAAACTGTATTATTTCCGTTGGTTCCGATCGCGCGGATATTGCTCCGGATAAAGAGACGTTCATCACCGCAGCAGGCCGAGGTGATCTTTCTTTCCGTCTCACATTCCACTTCTTCCCCGGTCTGTGCCGCCTTTTTCAGCGCATTGTGATATATCTCCCTGTTCTCATCATCCATCCATGTGTCCGGATCCAGATGAACCAGATCTTTCTCTTCCATGTTCATCCCGATCTCGTACAGATACTGACGGTTCACACGCAGGATCTCCAGTTTTCCGTCATGTTCATCCACAACAGCAGCACCGCCGATAACAGATGAATACAGCAGTGTTTCAATGGATTCGGGATCCCAGAATCTGGAGATATCCATTTTCCGGGTCGTATCAGTATCCTTCAGGGATGTTCCGACACCCGGCCCGCTGATAAGCTTCACGAATTCACGCGCAGGAAGCGGTTTGGAATACAGGTAGCCCTGAATATAGTTGCAGCCGATCGAGCGGAGGAAATCCGCCTGTTCCTTCGTTTCAACGCCCTCTGCGATAACGGGAAGGTTCATCCACTTGGCCATCCTGATGACACTGGAAAGGATCGTTCCGCCGCGGTTGTTGTTTTCCCCCTGAAGGAACTTCATATCCAGTTTCAGCACGTCCAGATCGATATCCTTCAGAACATTCAGGCTGGAATAGCCGCTTCCGAAGTCATCCATTTCCACCTTGAATCCCAGTTCATGAAGGCGCTTGACAACGGCATTCACCTGCATGTTATTGCCCATCATGGCGCTTTCAGTGATTTCGATATGGATCAGCCTGACGGGAATATCATATCTGGAGCGGATCTCATCCAGCTTTCCGGTGAAGCCCTCTGCGAAAATATCGTGTCTTGAAATATTGACCGAAACAGGCACTACGGAAAGTTTTTTGTCCAGGCAGGATCTCAGGAAGACGCAGGCGTTCTCAAACACCTTCAGATCCATCATCGTGATCAGCCCGTTCTTCTCAAACAGGGGGCAGAAAACGGTCGGAGAGATCATGCCGTGCCGCGGATGGAACCAGCGAACCAGCGCCTCCGCTCCCACCAGCGTGCCCGTTGAGTGGTTGTACTGCGGCTGGTAGAAATTCACAAATTCATTTCCGTTCAGCGCCTTGTCAAAATACGCTACCAGTTCCTGTTCATCCAGCAGACTGCTGCGCATACTGTCTTTGTACACATTCATCCGCTGATCAAAATTATTCTTGAGGCCGGCTCTTGCAAGACCGGCGCGGGCCATCATCACATCGGCAGTCACGGTCTTTTCATTGCTGTAGCAGATGCCGGCCTGACCGGACACAGTATAAGGT
>PITV01000030.1 GCA_017577285.1 Clostridiales bacterium | reverse complement strand
CATGAAGTGGCTGCCGAATATCCCGAGATCGAAACCGATGAATATTACATCGATATCATGACCGCCAATCTGGTGAATCCCGCCATCCGCTCCTCCTTCCAGGTGTTCCTGCTGCCCAACCTTTACGGTGATATCATTACCGATGAAGCCGCTCAGATCCAGGGCGGCGTTGGCACTGCCGGCAGCGCCAATATCGGCGATGAATACGCCATGTTCGAAGCCATTCACGGCTCCGCTCCCCGCCTGATCGAAGCCGGTCTCGGCGCTTATGCCAACCCCGAGTCCATTATGACCGCCGCCGCCATGATGCTGGATCATATTGGTCTGCAAAGCAAGGCGAGCGCCCTGCGCGCCGCTCTCGCCTCCGCTGAAAAGACCGCTCCCATGACCGGCGATGACAAGGGCTGCACCGGCGAACAGTTCACTGATGCCGTGCTCGCGGCGCTGTGACCCGGATATCATCTGTTTTTTCACCGACATAACATGCAATATAAAACGGCTTCATTCCGGAAAGGAGTGAAGCCGTTCTGTTATTCTGTTCCAGCCGGGAAACCGCGCTCCGCATTGGAAGCGTTTTCCCCTTCTGCCGCAGATCCGTTCCTTCGCTTATCTGCAAAGAGCCTCGATGCAGCCTTTCAGCAGCCCTTTCTGTATATCCGCCAGATCGATCACCGCGATATCCAGTTCCTGTGCCCTGTGGCGCATGATCTTTCTGCCCTGCTCCGTGGTAATGATAGCAGCCCGGGCGATCCCGCTGCCGAAACGGTCCCGCAGGATGGCCAGTTCATTCAGGGCCTCTGTCTTGACAGCACAGGCCTTGCAGCTGATGAACACGGGACGGATCCCGCGCACAGCCATCACATCGATCTCATTGATCACATTATCCGGCCGGTCATCCCCCTGCCAGTCCACGATCACACTGGTCTGCACATCATCAAAGAGGCCTGTATCCCGGCACACCTTGCGTGTATACAGTTCCAGCACGCTTCCCACATCCCGCAGCCAGGCCCGGCACTGCTCATCCCTGAACACAAAACCGACCTGATCCTCCGTGATATTCAGTTCGCGGATCATGCTGATATCTTCCAGTTCCCGCAGTGTTTCCTCCGGCGCGTATACCCGGCTCCCCTGTTCTCCCTTTACGCACTTGCCGCCTTCCGCTTTCAGTGAAACAGCCTCATCGCGGCCCTGCAGAGAGATCCGCTGGATATAAGTGATGATCTTTGTCCAATCCCGGCGATGGCGCATGAAGCAGTCAAAAAAGGGCTGGTACAGATCATCATAGTGTCCGAGCACCCGGTTATCGACGCGCCCGGTGCGGATGGAACCGCCCGCCATCAGAAAGCAGTCCCTGATCTTCAGACGGATATCACAGGGCAGCTGGTGAGCAAAAGGCGCGTTGCTGATACTGAAAAACATATTCTGCCTCCGGGAATAGGTAAAGACCGGAAGCGGGATCTCGCTGTAGATCATTCCTGTCGCGAACAGAGCGGCATCTGTGCCGCCTGCGATATCCACCGCGCAGTCAGGATGATCTCCGGCGATCTTTCTGATATGATCCGCCACATCCATGGCGTCCACAACACTGGCGGAAATAAACTCCAGCCGGCAGGAAATGTTCCTCGACTTGAAATACTGTTTCAGTTTCTTCTGCAGTTCCCTGTTGGACGCCACATCCTCCGGGCAGATGAATACCGTGCATTCCGGACGGAACATTTCCGTACTGATCACATTTTCCACCGGACGCTCATCATACAGTTCGATCAGGGTCTTCATAATGCTTTCCTCATTCTTCGATCCACCAGAAAAGATACTGTTCCAGACAGGTATCCAGTTCCTTGATCTTCATGGCATTCTCCACGCCCACATAGCGGTAGTGCCATTCCTCTTCCATATAGCCTGTCTCATCCTCCCATTCCTCGGTATACCGGAGAATGAAGCCGTATTCCCAGCAGTGTTCCTTCATCCACAGATACTGGCCGGTATCCCCGAAATATTCTCCCGGAACGGTAATGTCAAAGGCCAGTCCGGTATGATGTTCGCTGGTCCCGGCAGGGGCTACCGTATCCATGGTCACCTCGATGGCAAAATCCTCGGGCATGCCTACCCGGTCCATATAATCCTGCACAGTCCTGTCAAAAAGATCCTGCTGATCCGCTATCGTCCTGTAGCCCTCGGAAAACCGCCATTCATCCAGCCCGTCCGCGTGCGCCGCCGTCAGCAGGCTCACCCAGGCCAGGGCCGCCTCCCGGTTCCCCATGATCCCTTCATGCTCGTAGGTGCACAGCCCTTCCGGGATCACATCCTCCAGCAGAACAAGATCCGCCGGCACGTAGCCTTCAGCCACAGGATGATCCCGGTTGACAAGGATCAGAAAGTCCTCTCCGCTGCCGATCTCCTCACCTGCCGCGATCACGGAGACCGATACAAGGATCAGTATGAGCAGCACAACGATCTTCTGTTTCATTTTGATTTCCTTTCAGCAATCACATTTCTGTCTTATTCACTGAATCCATATTTTCCTGTTTTTGAAGCAGTTTCCGTTCAAAACCGGCATGATCCGGTCACGCGTCTTTCCCGTCCCATTCCAGCATGAATTCATCGATATAGGACCGCATAAAGGCGTCTCTTCCCTCCGCGATCCTCCTGCCGGTATCCGTATTCATCATATCCTTCAGCAGGAAGAGTTTTTCATAAAAATGGTTGACAGAAGGAGCAATATGTCCGCGGTACTCTTCTCCGGTCATGTTTTCAGCCGGCGGGATATCAGGATCGTATATATCTCTGCCGTGACTGCCGCCATAAGCAAATGTCCGCGCGATACCAACTGCGCCCAGGGCGTCCAGCCGGTCGGCATCCTGCACACACTTTCCCTCAACAGTGGAAGGAACAACAGAATCCGTTCCGTTGAAGGAAACCTCATCAATGATGCGGCAGATCCTTTCGATCACATCCTCCGGCACACGGTGTTCCTTCAGAAAACCGACCGCGCGGTCCTTCTTCTCATGGGTTGCGGGAGAAAGTTTCCTGTCATCCACATCATGCAGCAGAGCTGCCAGGGATACGATGAGCCTGTTGGCTTTCTCCTGCCGGGCGATCCGGTCCGCCATACGGAATACCCGGAGAGTGTGATAAAAATCATGCCCGCTGAAGTCATTCTGAAAAACGCCCCTGACATAACCCTTCGCGTCCTCCAGCATCTTTTCCGCTTCGAGCACTTCCCGGCATTTCACAACGCCCTCTCCAGCGGCGATCTTTTCTTCCATAACGGCGCGCACGGCGGCGCACCACTTATCCGTCTTTCTGATATTGCCGCACAGTTCTTTCAGGATACGCTCCCCCTCGGCAAGGGCATCCTCATATTGCTTTCTGCTCAATTCACCGGCCGCATAAGCCGCGTCCAGTTCATCCCGGTCATCCACCTTGATATCGCCTTCCGGAGAGAAGATGACATCGAGGTATTTATCGATATATGTCACAACACCGTATTCATCGTATTCTATTCCGTCAGAAACATCCACATACCATATGGAAGGCTGATACCGCTTATCCGCCGGACGGGGATAATGCTTTCTTTCCGGATCACGGGTGCCCTCCGGAAAATACATGACAGTAATGACGCGGTTCGTCCCGTCTGGGATCAGTTCCAGCCAGGTGACGCCCTCACCGGTAACCTGTACTGTTCCTGCCGTCGACATCTGCCACTTCTGCGCTTCTCCGTCTGTCAGCTTGATCAGACAGGCGGTTCCGTGAAAGAAATCCTCATCAAGGCGCATCTGGTAATACGGATAGAACTGGAAGCCCCAGCCGTCTCTGTTCAGTCGTTTGTGCTGCATATTTCCTCATCCGTTCCTGCTAAAGGGATATATCAATTTCCATTCAAGAGCGATGATCCTCACGTTTCCTTCCCGTATCCAACATTCTTACTGGTACACAGCATCCGTTTTCAAAGCGCGGGATCACACCGGCACAGATGAAGCAGTTCCCTTTATTCCCTGCAAGTGCTTTCGTTCAAGCCATGCGCTGAACAATTGCCCCTGTGGACCGGTCGTGAATCGTACAGACACTCCTTGCCATGCCGTCAGCGAGCATAATCCAGATACTGCACATACTCTTCCAGGCACATATCCATATCATGGATGCGCATGGCATGTTCTCTGCCCACATAGCGGTAATGCCATTCCTCGCCCAGAAAGCCGGTAACACTTTCCTTGTCATCCGTATAGCGCAGGATAAACCCGTACTCCCAGCAGTGTTCCTTCAGCCAGCGGTACTGTTTCGTATCAGAAAAGGTATACCCGCGGACTGTGATATCAAAGGCCAGACCGCTGTGATGCTCGCTGGTGCCGGGTTCCGCCACGGTTTTGCGGGTAGCGGAAGACGCCTGACTTCTGTTCATCCCGTTATTGGTCATGAATTCGGAAACTTTCGTATCAAAGATCAGTTTCTGCCGGTCCCAGGTGCGGTAGGCTTCGCTTATCTGCCAGTCGTACAGCCCGTCCGCCTGAGCGGCTTGCAGCATCTCGATCAGAGCATCGGCGGCCTCACGCACCGCCATAAGCCCGGAGATCTTATATACGCAAAGCCCTTTCGGGATATAGGATTCCAGATAGACCAGATTCTGAGGAACAAACCCCTCATCCACAGGATGGGTGCGGTTGATCAGCAGCGGAATGCCTCCGTCTGTTACATCCACGACCTGCGCGTAGGGCGCGTTGTCACTGAACAGCGCCTCAACGGTCATCCTTCCCACAACACCGTCAGCAGTCAGTCCCGCCTGCCGCTGGAACCATTTGACCGCCGCCTGAGTTTTGGAACCGAAGTCTCCGTCCGCCGCGCCGTCAAGATAGCCCAGATCAATGAGCCGTTGCTGCACAAGCGCCACATCCGTTCCCTTGGCACCCTTTTTCATCACCGTATTGGGATCGATCACAGGCGCGGGAGTTTCCTCCACCCAGTCCCCGTACCATTCATCCTCGTACTGTTCCTCTTCCTCATACCACCAGCCGTCATCGGGCGTGTCATACCCTTCTCCGTAGTCCTCTTCATAAGGATCAACCCAGGGAACAGGCGTGGACGGCAGTTCGGGAACCACAGGATTGTATATCATATTGGGCTGCACATTCGGAACAGGTGTCGCGGTAGTGATGGTATAGACTACGCTGGGTTCTTTGGGTGCGCACAATACGCCGTTGCATATGCACATCACCAGCACGATCACTCCGATGAGCAGCAGCGTGACGATGAAAATGACGGCGACAGGCTTCCCCGATCTTCCGTTATTCGATTGATAATCATTATACTGATATGGACTCATAATGCCTCCGTGTCACGCTTTATTATATATTTTTCATCACAGCGTGTCAATGAACCGGAGGCCATTTTACATTCATTTCGCCCCCCTTTTCCCGCTCATAATGCCATCATATCCGCAGATGCGTCCATACCGCTTGTACTGAGAGAGCCGGAGTGATACAATACAGAAGGTAAAACCTGATGTGAGGAATGTTATGAAGAAAGCGATCATTTTTGACCTGGACGGGACGCTCATCAACAGCCTGCCTGATATCTCCGCCGCGATGAACCGCAGTCTGGAAAAGGCAGGTCTTCCGGCGCATCCGGAAGAACGGTATAAATATATGGTGGGTGACGGCGTGATCAATCTCACCCGCCGCGCTGTGGGAAGCGCGCAGGAGATGACCGAAGCCATGCTCAGCACGTATAAGGCGGATTATGCCGCCCACTGTCATGTGAACACGCATGTCTACAGGGGGATCCGGGACGCACTGACTGTTCTTCATGAAGCGGGTATAAAGCTGTGTGTGTTCTCCAACAAGGATCAGCCAGATACTGAAAGCGTGATCCGCTATTATCTTCCGGATATCCCCTTCTCAGTCCTTTGGGGAAGAAAAGAGGGCTTTCCTATCAAGCCCGATCCTGCCGGAGCGCTGGAAACGGTAAAACTGCTGAATCTCTCCCCTGATGATTTCTGGTATATCGGCGATACCGCCACAGATATGAAATGCGCCGCTGCCGCCGGAATGGAATCCATCGGCGTGCTGTGGGGATTCCGGACAGAGACGGAACTAAGGGAAAACGGTGCCCGGCATATCGCCGGAACGCCGGAAGAGATGGTGGACATGATCCTTCATGGAAAACTGTGAATCTCACCCGCACAGCATTATTCCAATATACAGTTATACAAAAAAAGCAGTGATCTGCCGCACGAAAAAACGCTCCCCGGAAAGGGGAGCGCTTTGTTTTGCCGGAAATGCCCGGCTTTATCCCGTGTGATCTTACCTCATGCCCTTGTCATAGGGAATGCCCTCTGCCTTGGGCGCGGCACTGCTCTTTGATGTGAATGCCAGCACGATCAGCGAAATGATGTAGGGCAGCATATTGTAGATCGTACCGGGAACATTGCCCAGGAAATTAAAGGTGTTGCGAAGCCATGTGATCTCTGCCGCGCCGTCCGCGAGCGATCCGAACAGGCCCGTATACACATTGCTCAATGCGCGGAAGAAGCCGAAGAGGATCGCGGCCAGCGCGATACGGCCGGGCTTCCAGGCGCCGAAGATCATAACAGCCAGGGCCAGGAATCCGAAACCGGCCACACCGTTTTCAAACTTCCACAGAGAGACGCCGGCGGTGATGTACACCACGCCGCCGAGGCCGCCCAGCGCGCCGGAGATCAGCACACCGGCGTAACGCATCTTATACACATTGATGCCAACGCTGTCGGAAGCCTGAGGATGTTCACCGCAGGAACGAAGGCGCAGTCCAAAACGGGTCTTGTACAGAACGATATAACTTACCGCGAGGATGACGACAGCCAGGATCATAAACCAGTTGAATTCCATGCCGTCCACCAGCAGGAACTTCTTTCTGGCTGCGATATAACTGATCTCACTGCTCACATTGCTGGCGTTTTCGGCCGTGTTCATGGCCTTGACGATTACGGTGGCAGCAGCGGTACCCAGCAGGTTCATTGCGGTACCGACCAGTGTCTGGTCCGCTTTGAACCGTATCGCCGCCACACCCAGCAATAGCGAATACAGCATGCCGAACAGTACAGAACCGATAACGACCAGCCCCAGGACCGCGGCGCCGCATGTGCCGTCAGGCAGGTACTTCATCACCAGCGCGCCGCCCAGCGCGCCGATGACCATGATGCCTTCCAGACCGATGTTGATGATACCGCTGTGCTCGGAGAAGCATCCGCCAAGGGCAACCAGCAGCAGAACAGAAGAGAAGATCAGCGTATACTGTAAAAGCAGACTCATTCTTCATTCCCCCCTTCCTTATTGTCCGCAACAGCCGTCTGTGCATCCGGTGCCGGTTCCTGTACTGGCGCGGGCTCGGCGTTGACATTGGTGCCGGTGCTCTTTGAATGTCTGTCAAGGAATCCGTTGAAAGTGAGCTTGATGAACATTACAAAGCCGCACAGATAAATGATCAGAGAGGAGATCAGATCGGAGATCTGAGACGGGAAACCGATCTTGGTCATAAAGGAACCGCCGTCGGTGATATGCTGGATAAAGAAGGAGGAGAAGATCGCGCCGATGGGATTCAGACCGCCAAGGAAGGCGGCGGCAATGCCGTTGAAGCCCATGGCCGGCACAGAGGACTGCGTGGTCATCCACTCGGTGAAACCGGTCAGGTACAGAAGAGCGGCACCGGTGCCTGCAAGGGCACCAGAAATGGCCATGGTCATGATCAGGTTCTTCTTTTCCTTCATGCCGCAGTATCTGGCGGCGGAGCGGTTGTAACCGGTGGCTTTCAGCTCATAGCCCAGTTTGGTCTTGCCGAGGATGAACCAGATCAGCACGGCGGCAAGGATCGCGATGATCAGCGCCAGTCCTGTGTACTGATTTTTCCCGAACAGCGCGTCACCCATTCCGAGATTCGGCAGGAAACTCTGCTCGCCGGCAGTAGAGAGCTTGAAAGTGTAGGGACTGGTGGTCTCCTTTACATTGGTCAGCAGCATGTTGATCAGATACAGACTGATCCAGTTCAGCATGATGCAGGAAATGACCTCGTTCACATTACAGTAGGCTTTCAGCGCGCCGGAGATCACACCCAGCAGAGCACCGGCAGCCAGCGCCGCCAGAAGGCACACATACCAGGGCAGATGCCAGGCAAGCGCGCAGTACAGGCAGGCACCCGCGCCCACCACATACTGGCCCGCGGCACCGATGTTGAACAGGCCCGCCTTATAGGCAAACAGCACAGACAGCGAGCACATCAGCAGCGGTGCGGTCTTTACCAGCGTGTTGCCGAGGTTCTTCAGCTGCAGATTCGTTCTGGTGTAGTTCCAGAAATTCTTCAGGATCGTTGTAATGGCTTCCCACGCACCGGCGGGTTTGATGATCAGAAGAACGATAAAACCGATAATGAGACCAAGCAGGATGCAGAACAGAGATACGAGCAGCGCCTGCACAACGGGAAGCTTGAAGAATGATTTCTTTTCCTTCACAGTTATCCCTCCCTCTTCGCGCCGGCCATATACAGACCCAGCGTCTCAATATCCACTTTCTTCGGATCGAATTCGCCTACGATCTCGCCCTCGTACATGACCAGGATCCTGTCTGAAAGCGCCATGACCTCATCCAGTTCCAGCGATACCAGCAGCACGCCCTTGCCCTCGTCACGGGTCGCCACGATCTGCTTGTGGATATACTCGATAGCACCCACATCCAGACCGCGGGTAGGCTGGACAGCCACCAGCAGGTCGGGATCACGGTCGATCTCGCGGGCCACAATGGCCTTCTGCTGGTTTCCACCGCTCATGCTGCGCGCCGATGTGACCGCGCCCTGTCCGGAACGCACATCGTACTGTTCGATCAGCTTCTCAGCATATGAGCGGATGTTTTTCTTTCTCATCAGGATGCTTCCGGCACAGAAATCCTTTTCAAAGTACCGCTGAAGCACCATGTTGTCTTCCAGTGTATAGTCCAGCACCAGTCCGTGCTTGTGACGGTCCTCCGGGATATGGCTCATGCCGTCCACGCTGCGCTTGCGGATGGAAGCATGCGTGATATCCTTCCCGTTCAGGCGGATCTTTCCGCTGACTACAGGCTCCAGACCGGTGATGCCGTACACCAGCTCGGTCTGTCCGTTTCCGTCGATACCGGCGATACATACGATCTCACCGGCACGCACATTGAAACTGACGCCCTTCACCGCGTTGTTCTTGTGGACCTTGGAAGCCACCACCATCTTATCCACTTCAAGGATGGTCTTTCCGGGCTTCGCGGGCTCCTTATGCACCACAAATTCAACATTGCGTCCCACCATCATGCGGCTGAGTTCCTGCTTGGTGGTATCCGCGATATTGACAGTGCCGATATACTTGCCCTTGCGAAGAACACTGCAGCGGTCTGCCACCGCCATGATCTCATTCAGCTTGTGACTGATGAACAGGATGCTCTTTCCCTCCGCAGCCAGATTACGCATGATCTGCATCAGCTCATCGATCTCCTGCGGCGTCAGCACGGCGGTAGGTTCATCGAAGATCAGGATCTCATTCTCGCGGTACAGCATCTTCAGGATCTCCGTGCGCTGCTGCATACCAACGGTAATATCCTGGATGAGAGCATCCGGGTCCACATGAAGGCCGTACTGTTCAGACAGTTTCAGCACCTTCTCACGGGCTTCCTTCTTCTGAAGGAAACCGTACTTGCTGGGCTCAACGCCCAGGATGATGTTATCAAGAACGCTGAAGCATTCCACCAGCTTGAAGTGCTGGTGCACCATGCCGATACCGAGCGCGTTCGCGTCATTCGGATCCTTGATGCTGACAACTTTACCGTCCTTCTTTATGATACCCTCTTCAGGCTGATACAGGCCGAACAGAACGCTCATCAGCGTGCTCTTTCCGGCTCCGTTTTCGCCCAGCAGAGCGTGGATCTCACCCTTTCTCAATTGAATGGTAATATTATCATTCGCCACGATACCGGGGAAGCGTTTGGTAATATTAAGCATTTCAATTGCATAGTTTTCTTCCAACAGGATCACATCCTTTCCTGACAGCATGAAATCCCGCCTGTCTTCCAAGCGGAACATAACCTTTTACAGTTGAAATCATTATACTATAACCGCAGCCCTTTTTCAAAGGTGAATGAAAAAAGTTGATTTTTTTGTAATATTTAGAAGGACATACAGCAACAAAAAAAGAGTGCCCGCCGGAGCGGACACCCTTGAAAGATCAATTACTTGATGTTGCCGTACTCGTTCACAGTGGAAACGGTGCCGAAGGTGACAGCAGACACGGTGATGTCGTTGGAAACAACGATCTCGCCGGCGAACATGGCAGCTACCATAGCAGCATAGTCATCAGCTGTGAAAGCATCGGTGTACTGAGTGGTCTCGGGGATCTGTACATAGTTTTCAGCGGGATCAGCGGATACGAGGCCCAGATTGTCGATCTTGCCGCCTTCGAATTCGCCGGCCTGAACCTTGCCCAGCATGGTCTTGACAGTGGGAGCCAGACCCTTCATAGCGCTGGTCACAGTCATGCCCTCGCCGTACATACCGTCAATGGTGAAGCTCTGGTCAACGTCAACGCCGATGACCTTGCCGCCGACCTTGGCAGCAGCTTCGCCGGCAGAAGTGAAGATGCCGCCGCCGCAGGCGAAGACGACTTCCACACCCAGAGTCTGATACCAGGTATCCATGTAAGCAGTGATATCGGCATCACCGAAGAACTGGTTGCCGTATACATATTCAACGACCACATCGGTCAGGCCCATAGCGGTAGCGGCAGCATCAGCGCCCTGCACGAAGCCATAGCCGTAGCGGACAACAGCGGGAACAGCCATGCCGCCCAGGAAGCCCAGGTGCTTGTAGCCCAGCTTCACAGCAGCGTAACCGGCCATGTAGCCGCACAGTTCTTCCTGATACACAGCGCAGTACAGGTTGGCGGGGATGGTATCCAGGGTCAGATCACCGGCACTGATATCCAGACCGATGAAGATGACATCCTCGTAATCACCAACGGTGGCAGAGATGGCGCCGCCGAAAGCGTATCCGGGCATGACCAGTACGTTGTAACCGTCATTGATAGCCAGTTCGATGGCAGCAACACGCTCAGCATCGCTGTCGCCGGCGGGCTTGAAGTAGTTGAAGGTGATACCGTTGGCTTCGCAATATTCCTTGCAGGCTTCATAGGTGGTCTGGTTGAAGGACTGGTCGGTGATATCGCCGTAGTCGGTGATCATAGCCACAGCCATGTCCTCAGCAGAAGCGATGCATACGATGGACAGAGCCATCATCGCAGCCAGGATCAGAGCGAGAAACTTTTTCATAGTGCATTCCTCCCAATTTTTGTATAACGCCAATGGCGTTATCTTTATACGGATATTATATCAAAGCGGAAAAACAATTGCAATACAATCGGTAGGCTGTTTACAGATTTAATCATTTGTTAACATAAACCGGTCTGTCTTTTCACAGGCATATCCCCTGTCCGCCAAACCGGTCAAAAAACAATATTCAGGCAAACGAAAAGGACACCGTCTGAAAGTGACAGTGTCCTTTATATATCGATGCGATCAGCCTCTGTTCTGCTGTGCGACCAGCGCGTCGCCGCAGTAGATCTTGCGGAGTTTCGGCTTTTCGATCTTGCCCGTGGGATTGCGGGGAACTTCGGCAAAAATGATCTTGCGGGGGCGCTTGTAGCGGGGCATACCGGTATTGAACTCGTTCAGTTCCTCTTCGGTAAGAGTATAGCCCTCCTTCACTTCAACGATCGCCGCAGCGATCTCGCCCAGACGGCTGTCGGGCATGCCGATGACAGCCACATCCTTGATAGCATCATGCTTGCGCATGAAGTTTTCGATCTCCACTGGATACAGGTTCTCGCCGCCGGTAATGATGACATCCTTCTTGCGGTCCACCAGCGTGATGAAGCCCTCCTCATCCACAACAGCCATATCACCGGTGTAGAGCCATCCATCCTTGAGGATCTCATCGGTGGCCTTCTGATCTTTGTAATAGCACAGCATGACGCCGGGGCCCTTCACGCAAAGCTCACCGACCTCGCCGCTCCTGCAGATCTGTCCCTTGTCATTGACCACCTTGGTCTCCCAGCCATAGCCGGCCTTGCCGATAGCGCCCACCTTGCGGACATTCTCCACGCCCAGATGCACGCAGCCGGGGCCGATGGACTCGCTGAGGCCGTAGTTGGTATCATACTGCTGATTTGGGAACACCTTCAGCCAGCGGTTGATGAGGGAGGGCGGCACAGGCTGCGCGCCCACATGCATGAGACGCCACTGGCTGGTCTCGTACTTGCTCAGATCCACATCTCCCCTGTCGATGGCATCCAGGATATCCTGAGCCCAGGGCACCAGCAGCCATACGATGGTGCACTTTTCCTGAGAAACAGCCTTCATGACCCACTCGGGCTTGGTGCCCTTGAGAAGCACGGCCTTGCTGCCGGAGATCAGGCTGCCGAACCAGTGCATCTTGGCGCCGGTATGATACAGCGGCGGAATGCAGAGGAACACGTCGTCATGGGTCTGCCCGTGATGCGCCTGCTCCGTTTTGCAGGAATGGACCAGCGCCCGGTGAGCGTGCAGGATAGCCTTGGGGAAGCCGGTGGTGCCGCTGGAAAAATAGATGGCGCCGTAATCATCATCAGTGATCTCCACGGCAGGCTTTTTATCTGTGCAGTAGCGGATCATGGTCTCGAAATCATCCGCGAAGGAGGGGCAATCCTCTCCGATATAGAACAGGTGCTTGATATAGGGAATGCGGTCGCAGATCTGTTCCATACGGCCCACAAATTCGGGGCCGAAGGCCAGGATAGAGCAATCCGCCTTCTCCAGACAATATTTGATCTCCTCTGCCGTATACCGGTAATTGAGGGGCACCGCGATTGCTCCGGATTTCAGGATACCGAAATAAATGGGCAGCCATTCCAGACTGTTCATCAGCAGGATGGCCACTTTGTCACCCTTCTTTACCCCGCGGGTCAGCAGCAGGTTGGCAAAGCGGTTGGCTTTCCGGTCAAAATCCTTCCAGGTCATCTCACGGCGGAAATAATCACCGGGCTGAGGCTGCATCAGGGCGTATTCACGCCAGGTGATACGGCTTTCAGGCTCAAAGTGAGGATTGATCTCCACGAGAGCGACCTCATCGGGGTACTGGATCGCATTGCGCTCAAGAAACTCAGTAATAGGCATGATGTTTTCTCCTTTGCGGTTGCCGTGCGGGCACAACGAATAAAGCAGTTCGTCATTCTCCGCACGAATGTGTACATTCTATCATTGCGCGGGGCATTTGTCCATGCAATCCCCTGTCCTTTTTTTGTTTAATCCGGTCTGTGTTTCATTCGGCGCGAATAAACCACAAAACCGTCCCGGCTGCATACCGGAACGGCTTTGTGGTTTATTGACTCAAAGTTCAATTGCTCGAGGAAGATGTACTGGACGTGGCGGCAGACATGATCACGATGGTCATGATGATCTCACTGATGATCACATTGGTAACAGCAGATGAGAGGACAGCGCTGTTCACAGCCGTGTTTCCGGGATCTTCGCTCATCATGAGCATGGCACCGTACGCGGTACGCTTCCACTTTCCGCTGAGTTTGAATCCTTTCTTCCCGGCCAGATAATCCGATATCTCCAGGATACGGTCCGCGATCTCATTCGTATCATCGTTCAAAGGGACAAGTCCTGCGGCAACAGGCAGATACATGGAGTTGTTCAGGCTGCGTCCGCGAATTTTCAGCGCCTGCAGGATATTTTCCAGACGGAAGCACTTATCGCTGTTCTCACCTTCGAGAACCGCCAGAACAGCACTCATGGTCTGCACATAGTCCCTGTGGAATGAAAGGCCGGGTTTCAGCCGGGCATAGCAATCCTCCATATCCCGCAGGACTTCCTCCTCCGGCTTTCCGGAAAGAGCCAGCAGCATGGCGGAAGGCATATCCTCACGGCCGGTCAGCAGAGGATGATTGCGGCGCATCTCCTTATAAATGCGGTTCATCCTATCCACGACTTCATTCGTATCCAGTTCGTGCTCCGCGGCGGTATCTGTCAGCACCATGGCGGCAAGCACATCAAAGGATGTACGGTTGATCCGTCCGCGCTTGATCACACCGTAATTCTCTATCACATCAGCGCAGTAGGTCACAGGGCTGCCGGAATTATACATCCCGATGACCACGGGCAGCTTCGCGTACCCGCGCAGATTGGAAAACACGCCCGCCCTTTCTGTCAGGATCTTCTTTGTCGCTTTCAGTTCCTCCGGGGCGGCTTTCTTTCCGGCCATCGTCAGCATCATGGCAGAGCAAAGACATATATCATTGTTTTCATACCAGAATGCCTTTCTTAAAACCCGGATATTTTCCAGCAGCAGATCACATTTTTCTTTCAGCATATCATTCATCATCTGTCCCTCCCCCGGACGGTAACAGTATAGCAGGACACAAGCGGTTGTACAACAGATATGTCATAAGTTGTCGCGTTTCATGTTCCAAATATGCAAAAGCGGACAGGCATCTCTACCTGCCCGCGTCAATATGATGTGAAATTCATTTGCCGGAGTTTTCACGCAGCGCAGCGACGATCGGCTCATCCGCCGGACAGAAGACAAACCCCTCTGCTTCATTTGCTGTGATCCACCTGGCGTCACTGTGTTCCAGCAGCCGCGGCTCTCCGTCAGGCAGTTCCGCCTGGATGGCGATCAGGCGGATCGTGATATCGGGGTACTCAAACAGATTCTCACACAGGACACGGCCGGGTACGACCGTGATATCCAGTTCCTCCCGGCATTCCCGGATCAATGCCTCCGCCGGCGTTTCCCCCGCTTCCACCTTGCCGCCGGGGAATTCCCACATTCCCCCGCGTTTCTTTGTCAAAGGCCGCTGACAGATCAGGAAGGTATCTTCCCTTCTGATCACCGCCGCGACAACATCAATCGTCATAGTCATTCCTTTCAAATCCCGGGCGGTTTGCTTGAAATGCAAGCAGATCATCGTTCCATCATATCTTACTGCAGTTTCCACAGTTGTCAATAGGAAAGGTTTTACCTTCTCATCACTTTCGTTTCATTGCAAATCAGACATGTGAAAGCGCCCTCCGGCGGACCGGAGGGCGCTGAAATTTTATGCCGTGTAAGGATTACATGTCCTTGATGGCAGCCTGAGCGGCAGCCAGACGGGCGATGGGTACACGGAAGGGGCTGCAGGACACATAGTCCAGACCGATCTTGTGGCAGAATTCCACGGAGGAAGGATCGCCGCCGTGTTCGCCGCAGATACCGACATGCAGCTTGGGATTGACG
This sequence comes from Clostridiales bacterium, assembly GCA_017577285.1. Taxonomy (GTDB): domain Bacteria; phylum Bacillota; class Clostridia; order Christensenellales; family Aristaeellaceae; genus ZC3RG03. The sequence goes on along the minus strand of PITV01000030.1, from coordinate 2,166 downwards.
GGCTTGCCCAGAGAGATGGCCATCTCCATCAGCTTGCCGACACCGGTCTGGTCCAGACGGGCGAAGGGATCGCTCTCGAAGATCTTGGTATCATAGTAGGCACCCAGGAACTTGCCGGCGTCATCACGGCTGAAGCCGAAGGTCATCTGGGTCAGGTCGTTGGTGCCGAAGCAGAAGAAGTCAGCTTCGGTGGCGATCTGGTCCGCAGTCAGAGCGGCGCGCGGGATCTCGATCATGGTACCGACTTCGTACTCCAGCTTGATATCGGAAGCAGCGATCTCGGCATCAGCGGTCTTGACAACGACGTCCTTGACGAACTTGAGTTCCTTGATCTCGCAAACGAGGGGGATCATGATCTCAGGCTTGATGTTCCAATCGGGATGAGCCTTCTTCACGTTGATGGCGGCGCGGATGACAGCCTTGGTCTGCATCGCGGCGATCTCGGGATAGGTGACGGCCAGACGGCATCCACGGTGACCCATCATGGGGTTGAACTCGTGCAGGGAAGCGATGAGGGTCTTGATATCCTCAACGGTCTTGCCCTGGGTGTCAGCCAGCAGCTTGATTTCTTCTTCGGTGGTGGGCACGAACTCGTGGAGAGGAGGATCCAGGAAGCGGATGCATACGGGATATCCTTCCAGAGCTTCGTACAGCTTTTCAAAGTCGCTCTGCTGATAGGGCAGGATCTTGTCCAGAGCCACTTCGCGCTGTTCAACGGTGTCGGCGCAGATCATCTCGCGGAAAGCGGCGATACGGTCGGCTTCGAAGAACATATGCTCGGTACGGCACAGGCCGATGCCTTCAGCACCCAGCTCACGGGCCTTCTTGGCATCGCGGGGGGTATCGGCATTGGTGCGGACCTTCAGCTTGCGATACTTGTCGGCCCAAGCCATGATGCGGCCGAATTCGCCGGCGATGGTGGCATCAACAGTGGGGATGATGCCGTCATAGATCTTACCGGTGGTACCGTCGATGGAGAGGAAGTCTCCCTCATGGAAGGTCTTGCCGGCCAGAGTGAACTGCTTGTTTTCTTCGTCCATGGCGATGTCGCCGCAGCCGGATACGCAGCACTTGCCCATGCCGCGGGCCACAACGGCAGCGTGAGAAGTCATACCGCCGCGAACGGTCAGGATGCCCTGAGCGCTCTTCATGCCGGTGATGTCTTCGGGGCTGGTTTCCAGACGGACCAGCAGCACTTTCTCGCCGCGGTTGGCCCATTCTTCAGCGTCTTCAGCGGTGAACACGACTTTGCCGCAGGCAGCGCCGGGAGAAGCGCCCAGGCCCTTGCCGATGGCTTCAGCCTTCTTGAGGGCGGCAGCGTCAAACTGGGGATGCAGCAGGGTGTCCAGGTTGCGGGGATCGATCATGGCGACGGCTTCGGCTTCGGTCTTCATGCCTTCGTCCACCAGATCGCAGGCGATCTTCAGAGCAGCCTGAGCGGTACGCTTGCCGTTGCGGCACTGCAGCATGTACAGCTTGCCGTTCTCAACGGTGAATTCCATATCCTGCATGTCGTGATAGCGGTCTTCCAGGATCTGGCAAACCTTCACGAACTCCTTGTAAGCCTCGGGGAACTTCTGTTCCATTTCATTGATGGGCATGGGAGTGCGAACGCCGGCGACCACGTCTTCGCCCTGAGCGTTGAACAGGAATTCACCCATCAGCTTCTTTTCGCCGGTGGCGGGGTCACGGGTGAAAGCAACGCCGGTACCGGAGTTGTCATTCAGGTTACCGAACACCATGGGCATTACGTTAACGGCAGTACCCCAGGAATAGGGGATGTCGTTGTCGCGGCGGTACACGTTGGCGCGGGGGTTGTCCCAGCTGCGGAATACAGCGCGGATGGCGCCGTCCAGCTGTTCAAGAGGATCGGAGGGGAAATCGGAACCGATCTTGCTCTTGTATTCGGCCTTGAAGCTCTTGGCCAGATCCTTCAGATCCTCGGCGGTGAGTTCAACGTCATACTTTACGCCCTTTTCTTCCTTCTTGGCGTCGATCAGCTGCTCGAAATACTTCTTGCCCACTTCCATAACGACGTCGGAATACATCTGGATGAAACGGCGGTAGGAGTCATACACAAAACGCTCGAACTTGGGGTCGGGGTTGCCGGCGATCATGGCGGCGCAGACGTCGTCATTCAGACCCAGGTTCAGGATGGTATCCATC
>PITV01000304.1 GCA_017577285.1 Clostridiales bacterium | reverse complement strand
GTTATAGGGGCCGCCGTCGTTGGCGATCACGTAGATGGTCATGATCACCGCCAGGCCGATGAGCACCCAGCCGATGATCCGCAGCGCCGAAGCGGTCAGTTTCACTTTTTTCATGCCTCGGCGCCTCCTTTCTGCTGCTGCGCCTCATAGGCCGCCTGCTCCTTCTGCATGCGGCGGATGCGCTCGGTCACGATGGCCGGGGGCTCCACGTGGGGCGCGTCGGGATGCAGCAGCCAGGTGGCAGCCCAGTGAGAGGGAGAAATATCGAATCTGGGGGGCTGCTGTTCAAAATCGATCTTCAGGGCGTAGCGGTTGCGGTCGGCAAAAGCGTCTCCCCTGGGCGGGAAGATCATATCCGGAGGTGTTCCGGGAATGGCTTCCAGTTTTTCCTTGGTCTCCAGATCGGGCATGGAGGAAAGCAGAGCCCAAGTATAGGGATGGCGGGGATCATAGAATACATCCTCAGCCGTGCCGTATTCCACGATCTTGCCGGCGTACATGATGGCGATCTTATCCGCCATATTGGCCACGACACCCAGGTCATGGGTGATGAAAATAACGGTCAGATTGCGTTCCGCTTTCAGACGGTTGATCAGTTCCAGGATCTGCGCCTGAATGGTCACATCCAGAGCGGTGGTAGGTTCATCACAGATCAGCACATCAGGGTTGGCGCTCAGGGCGATAGCGATAACGATACGCTGACGCATACCGCCGGAAAATTCGAAGGGATACTGGTGATAGCGCTTGTAGGGCTCGGGGATACCCACTTCCTTCATCAGGGAGATTGCGCGGTTCTTCGCCACCCACTTGGGCATCCTGTAGGCGCTGTCATAATATGCATTGCGCAGATATACGATCATTTCATCCGCGCGAACATCCAGTTCCTCCTGCGTTTCGGAATATTCCGCCCTGGAATACGCTTCGATCAGCGTGTCGATATTCGCGAGCATATTGCGGCGGGTGATATCCAGATCCACCGTGAACTCGGGAACGACTTCGGGCGTATCCTTGCCCTTGCTGATGCACTCGTTGTATCTGCGTGTATCACGGGCGAAACGCGCCTGTTCTTTCGGATTCTTCCGGACGCCGTTGAAGTACCGTTCGATGTTGGTGACCATGGAAGAGGCAAATACATAGGACGCGTTGTCCTTATGCAGATTCAGCCGGTCGATAGCCTCTTCTACGGCAGCAGCCATCTTTCTGGCCGCGTCCATGCATTCAGACTTGTCCTTCAGAGGATCGTTTTCAAACACAGTACGGCCTTCCCTGAGGATCTCAAGAGCGGCCTTTCTCTTTTCCACGGCATTCTGAGCTGATGTGTACAGTGTTCCGGCAATTGTATTCTTCAGTTCCGTTGTATCAAAGTCATAGAAAGTTTCGGCAGGCCTTGACAGTACCTCGCTGATGCGCTCTTCCAGAACCTTCAGGCAGCCGTTGATCGCATCACTGTCGATCGAATCCTTCTTCGCGAGCGCCTTTTTCAACTCGGCCTTGCAGCTGCCGATATAATCCGCGGGAAGCACCAGTTCATCGGCGCAGTTTTCAAGCGCATCCGTCAGGCGTTCCACCGCTTCTTCAACAGTCTGCCTGTCAGCACCCTTCAGCAGGTCATCCCGCAGATCCTTGATGAACATATGCATTTCACGGGTGGCGCTGATGGCATCGTTATAGGCGATCTGGCGGGGCGTAGCGGCATGAACATCCGCGTCAAACGCCCTGTAAAGCCCCTTCTCAGCCTCACCCGCTCCATCCATCAGACGGGTCATCATGCTCCTGTAGCTCTTGCGGCCGTCGCGGCGGCGTTCCTTATTGTTGAGCACCATCGCTTCAGTGAGCTGTTTGCCGATACGCATGACAGGGTTGAGCGCGGAAAGAGGATCCTGGAAGATCATGCTCAGTTTATGACCGCGCAGGGTATGGAAATCTTCCTCGCTGATCTTCAGCAGATCGCGGCCGTCATAGATGATCTCGCCGTTCTCCACCACTGCGTTGGGGGCTGAAATGCCCATGATGGCCTTGGTGGTAACACTTTTTCCGGAACCGGATTCGCCGGCGATCGCCAGCGTCTCGCCCTGCTCCAGAGAGAAGGAGATATCGCGCACCGCGCGCACCGCGCCGTTGTTGGTGCGGAAAGAGATGGTCAGATTTCTTACTTCAATTTTCGCTGCCATTATTCATCCGCTCCTCTCAAAGAAGGATTCAGCGCGTCACGCAGACCGTTACCGAAAAGGTTGAAAGAAATTTCAAGAATGGAAATGAAC
>PITV01000303.1 GCA_017577285.1 Clostridiales bacterium | reverse complement strand
GGATCTGGGCGGAAAGATACAGGCCTCTCCTGCCGTTTACAATGACATTCTGGTGATCGGTACCTGCAGCAGGGGAAATGCCCGCATGTACGGGATCAGACTGCAATAAAAAACAGAAAAACCTGTCACGGCGGAAACTTCTCCGCCGTGCTTTTTGTTACAAACAGGGAGGGCGGAATGATTGACGAAAACGCCGGAATCGTGTAAAATATACGGGAATTGTTCGAAGGAGTTTTCGGTATGATGAAAAGGGTTTTGAGTGTGCTGTTCTCCCTGATGATGCTTCTGAATGTGTGCGCGTTCGCGGAGGATACGCAGCAGGCGAATGTATCCGGGCCGCTGACCGCTGATGAGGACCATCTTCTGCTTTCCTTCATCGGAGACTGCAGCATCGGGGACGCGACAACGAGCCGTGACGCCAGTACTTCTCTGACGAGCACCGTGCGCCGCGAAGGATACGCTTGGCCCTTTTCACTGGTCGTGGACTACCTGAAGGCGGATGACTTCACCTTTGCCAATCTGGAGGCTGTTCTGACCGAACGGGCGCGCTCCATCGCGGACAAGACGAAAAGGTATAACCTGATCGCTCCTCCCGATTTTACCCAGGTGCTGATCGAGGGCGGGGTCGATGCCGTCAATACAGTGAACAATCACTGCTATGATTTCACATTCAACGGATATATGGATACCCTGACGAATCTGGATGAAGCCGGGATCCCGCATTTCGGCACCGTCAGGCCGGGGAAGGAAGACGGTTCTGACATCCTGGGCGTCTATGAGGTAAAGGGCGTAAAGATCGGTATCGTCGGCTTCTGCTATCCTCTGGAGGAGGATTACATCCAGAAGCGCATCATCAGCCGGATCAAGACCCTGAAGGATGAAGGCTGCCAGATCGTGATCGTTTCCCTGCACTGGGGCCGTGAAACGCACATGACGCCTTCCTCCTGGCAGTACGATTACGCAAAAAAGCTGATCGATGCCGGCGCGGATGTGATCTGGGGACATCATGCCCATGTGATACAGCCCATCATGTTCTACAAGGGGAAGCCGGTCATTTTCAATACAGGAAATTTCACCTTCGGCACCATGAGCGAGGTGGACCGCTCCGCCGGTATCTTTCAGCTGGAGTATGAGATCGGCAAGGGCGGAAAGCCCGTGCTGACCATGCTGCGGGTGGTTCCGCTGAATACGCAGGGAAAACCGGATTACAGGCCGTATGAACTGACAGATGAAAACGCGAGGATCAAGTGCCTGAACAACTTCGTTTACAAGAAGACTGTGAAGGGATATGTTCAGTTGCCGGCCGAGTTCAAATATTCCGGCGTAGTCTATGTCAATGATGACGGAACTGTGTACTGCTAATAATCAGGCGAAAACACGCGGAGGAAACAAAATGAAAAAAGCGCTGGCTGTGCTGCTGACCATCCTGATCGTTATGAACTGTACCGCGGTATCATACGCGGAGATCATAGAATATGAAATGAACGCCGGGAAAGGCAACAAATTCGACAAGTCTTTCTATGTATCCGACAAGGAATACAAAGACGCGTCCATTCATGTTGTCATCACATATGACAGGGCAAACAGCACTGACTATATGATCGTTTATATCTCAGTCGCGAACGCCACCCAGATCCGGACATTTATGGAAAATGAAAAGGGGACCGAAAAGGCCTCCGGCGTGACGATGGCGAAGCATGCCAATGCCGTATTCGCCATTGACAGCGATTCTTTCACCACACATGAAAAAAAGAACGGAAAGCATATCGTGCGGCAGGGCCGCTGTCTGAAGAGCAGCGCCAAGGGGCTGTACGATGTTCTGATCATCGACAGCGAAGGGAATCTGAGCGTCCTTCTCAAGGCAACGGAAGAGGATATCGCGGCCTTTGAGGGAGAGATCGTCAATTGCTTCAGCTTCGGTCCCGCCCTGATCGTTGACGGGGAACTGATGCCTGTCGAGCGCAATGATCAGCTCGCGACTGAAAAAGCGGCGCAGCGTGTCGCCCTGTGCCAGCTCGCCGAGGTGGAGGAAGGATACAATATTTCCTACGCCTGTGTCATTACAGCCGGTCCGGAGAATCCCGGAAGCGTCGGAATGAACCTGCACCAGTTTGCCCAGCTGGTGTATGATATCGGCGGCATTACTGTGGCCTATAACTTTGACGGCGGAAGCGGAGCCATCGGTGTGTTCAACGGCAAAAAAATGAACAGATTCGGAATGGACAAGAGCCGTGACATAACAGATATCATCTATTTCGCCACAGCGGATACCGAGGCGTTTCAATAACGAGAGGAACTGAAATATGTTTGAGACGATTGCTCCGGTCGTGATCGGTTGCGGCATACTGCTGTATAT
>PITV01000302.1 GCA_017577285.1 Clostridiales bacterium | reverse complement strand
AAAGCAGACAGAGCACACCCAGGCGGGACTTCCTGCAGACATTCCATATCCAGTTAATTGTTTTACTTCTTTTCATAAACTGTTCTCACGAATAAGCGGCAGCATCGAATTACCGATGTCCGGATATACGATGCTGCCGTGTGTATTCAGTACTGTTTCAAAGTCTGAATCTTACGCAAAAGAAATATTACTCAGGTTTAAAGGTTTTGACAGCAAAAGACTTAAATATGCATTCTCTGGCATCTTTTGCACCCTTAAACTCACCTGCTTCGATCATCTGAGCCACAATATTTCCGAGGGCCGTAGCCTCACCGGGACCCGCGTATACGGTCTTTCCCGTGGCATTTGCAGTCAGCTGATTAAGATAATCCGCATTTGAACCGCCGCCGATTACATTGATGGCCTCATACTTCTTTCCGGTCAGATCCTCCAGGACATTGATTGTTCTTCCGTAGCATTCCGCAAGACTCTGGTAAACAACTGTTGACAGTTCGCCGGGAGTTTCCGGAACGGGCTGATCAGTCCTGCGGCAGTAGTCCTTTATCGCATCTATCATGCTGTCAGGAGCAAAGAAGCAGGAGTCATCAACAATAACCCTGGACGGAAAGTCTCTGGCTTCAACAGCCATTGCGCACAGTTCTGCGAAGGAGTATTTGTCATCAAGCTCATGACGGACGGACTGAATCATCCACAGACCCATGATGTTATTAAGGAAACGGATGGTGTAATCATATCCGCCCTCATTGGTCAGATTGAATGAGCGTGCCTTTTCATTACGGATCGGCTTTTCGAGTTCAAGACCCATCAGAGACCATGTACCGCTGGAAATATACACAAAATCATCTGCGATTGCCGGAACTGCCAATACCGCGGAAGCCGTGTCATGTGATGTTGTCATTATCACAGAACAGTCAAATCCGACTTCTTCAGCGACTTCAGGACGAAGATTGCCGAGAGGTGTACCCGGCTTTTTTATCTCCCTGAAAAGCTTTCTGGGAAGGCCGAGCATGTCTATAAGTTCGAAATCCCAGTTTCTTGTATCAGGATTCATCAGTTCGCTGGTGCTGGCAATTGTATACTCGGTAGCCATTTCACCGGTAAGAAGATAGTTGTAGTAATCAGGAGAGAAGAGCATAGTCTCAGCTTCTTCAAGCTGTTCAGGATTCTGAACTTTCAAAGCCATCAGCTGATATATGGTATTAAACGGCTGCTTCTGGGAACCGGTTCTGGCATACAGATCTTCTTCGGAAATGTATTTTGATACCTCTTCATCCATTCCGATGGTTCTGTCATCTCTGTAGCCCACTGTATCGCCGACTCTCTTCCCGTCTTTGCCGACAAGTGCAAAGTCGACACCCCATGTGTCTATTGCCATGGATGCGGGAATCTTTCCGATTTCAGCACATTTTTTCATACCGGCTTTAATGCTGGCGAAAAGTCCGTCGGAATCCCAGCATTTATGGCCGTTCATCTCCTGCATACCGTTTTCAAAACGGTACACTTCTTCAAGGACTATCTTTCCTTCTTCGATGCTACCGAGAATATGCCGTCCGCTTGAGGCACCGATATCTACTGCGAGGAAATACTTGCTCATCAAATAACACCCTTCTGGATAATCACATTGGCGTAAATCTGCGTTTCACCGGATTCAAGGATACAATAGCACTTCTTTGCCTGTTCATAGAATTCAAAGCGCTCGTATGCTCCGATTGCAGAAGCCCCGCGGTCATCATACTTTGCAACTGTGGCTTCGTAATCTCTCCAAACAGGAATATCCAGATCCTTGTCACAGTCCATCTTCTCCATAAGCATGACAGGATGCTCTGTATACTTATCAAGAGGAATCACCTGCAGAATAGCGTCAAGAAGCTCGTTGACTCCATGACCGTCTGCTCTCAAAAAGACGCAGTCATTGGGCTTGGCCATTGATTTACCGGGGAAGTTTCCGTCTCCGATGCAGAGGCGGTCACCATGACCCATTTCACAAAGAACCTTTAAAAGTTCAGGAGAGAGAATAGCAGGAACATTCTTTAACATGGCAATCACCTGATATTCTTGTACATCGGGCCGTAGGCCGCGCATGCACGATAGTCCTGACCCTCTTTATCCATACCGAATGCATTCCATGCTGCCGGGCGGAAAATCTTGTCTTCCGGAACATTGTGCATACATACGGGGATACGGAGAATTGAGCAAAGAGTGATAAGGTCTGCACCGATATGGCCGTAGGAAATGGCCCCGTGGTTTGCGCCCCAGTTGTTCATAACATCGTAAGCGCTCTTGAACGGGCTGCCCTCAATGCCGTCGCAGCGAGGTGTGAACCAGGTGCAGGGCCATGTGGGATTGGTGCGTTCCATAAGAGTATCCGTAACCT
>PITV01000301.1 GCA_017577285.1 Clostridiales bacterium | reverse complement strand
GTGGAAGTGAGATACACCACTGAGTACTACACGCTCACCGTCTTGTATCTGAACGCGAAGACCGGTGAAGAAATGGCACCGTCCGTATCCAGGAGACTGGCCTACTGCGACCTGTATGAGATCGAGTCTCCGTACATCGAGGGTTACACGCCGAACATGAGCGTGGTGAGCGGTATGATGTATGATCGTGACAAGACCATCACTGTTCTGTACAGTGTGGATGACATCACCATCATCGACAACTTCACCGTGCCCAGGGGCATCCCGAACCAGAGCGTAAGCTACGGCGACTGCGTCGAGTAAACGCCTGAAACAACGAACCGGAGGGCGGTCTGAGAAATCAGACCGCCCTTTTGTCATACTGATATATTCATGCTGATACAGCACAGGGATGTGTTAAATATATGGTGCGGATATCGTGTTCCGCCCGGAAGGTTGTGTTCATCAGAGAAGAAACATGATTAACTGAAGATATACCGGAAAGGCTTCATATGTCACGTGGGGTGGATATGGATAAACCGGTGTATGAACGGATCCTGTCATATCAGGAGCGTATCTGCGTATACAGGAGAAGAGCGCGTTGACAATGAAAGACAGGTTACGATACAATATACATGCTGGAAAGGTCGCAATAAAAACAAAATAGAGAGGTGAAACTATGCGTTACAGGGAAGTCGGAAAGACCGGTGTGTCTGTCAGCGAGATCGGCCTTGGCGGAGAATGGCTGGAAAAACAATCTGAGGAAGCGGTTCGCGAGATCGTTGATCAATGTGAAAAACTGGGGATCAATATTTTCGACTGCTGGATGAGCGAGCCGAATGTGCGCAGTAACCTGGGAAAGGCTATCAAAGGAAAAAGAGATAAATGGGTCATACAGGGGCATATCGGATCGACCTGGCAAAACGGGCAGTATGTGAGGACCCGGGATGTCGTGAAGTGCAAAGCGGCTTTTGAAGACCTGCTGCAGCGTCTGCAGACGGACTATATCGACTTTGGAATGATCCACTATATCGATGAGGTCAGCGAATGGGAAAGCATACAGGACGGTGAATTCCTGCGCTATGTCCGGGAATTGAAACGGGAGGGCAGGATCCGTCATATCGGATTGAGTACACATAACCCTGTTGTGGCAAAAATGGCAGCGCAGAGCGGTGTGATCGAAATGATGCTGTTCAGTATCAATCCGGCTTTCGATATGCTGCCGCCAACGGAGAATATCGATGACTACTTTGCTGATGAATTTGATGAAAAACTGGGAGGCATCGCGCCGGAGCGGGCTGAACTGTACCGGCTGTGTGAGCAGCTGGGCATCGGCATCACGGTCATGAAAGGCTTTGCCGGCGGGAGACTGTTTGACGCGAAGAGGTCACCCTTCGGCGTGGCGCTGACACCGGTACAGTGCCTTCATTACTGCCTGACCCGTCCCGCTGTAGCAAGCGTGATGGCAGGCTTTGGGAACCCAGGTCACGCGGTGGCCGCAGCTGCTTACGAGGACGCGACCGAAGAGGAGAAGGACTATGCTACGGCACTGGCGGGCGCACCGAGACATACTTTCTCCGGACAGTGCACCTACTGCGGACACTGCATGCCCTGCCCGAAACATATCGATATCGCTATGGTCAATAAACTGTATGATCTGGCTGTCATGCAGGAGCAGGTGCCTGAATCTGTCCGCTCCCATTATCATGATCTGAAGGCGAATGCCGGCGATTGTATCGGCTGCGGCGGATGCGAAACCAGATGTCCCTTCGGTGTGAAGATCGCTGAACGCATGAAAACGGCAGCCGGGCTGTTCCGCTGACAGGACTTTACATCTGCTGTCCGGAATGGTAGAATAAACACAGATGAACCCTGCCGGTTGCCGGGCATCGCGATGAAAAGAGTCTGCTATGAAACCGTTCCTGTATAAACTGAAAAAACTGATATTCGCTCAACCCACAGATCCTGCACAGAAGCGCCGGGATATCCGTACAAAAACCTTTGCCGCGGGCTTTCTTTGCATGGTATCCGTGATCCTGACGATCATGAATATCATCAACCGGTATGTCTTTATGGCGTATACCACCGGTATTCTGATCGTTGGATTCCTGACAGCCGCGATCCTGTGCGGAAAATATGAAAAGATCAGCGCGACAGACTGGATCATGGCTGTCATGTGTTCTTTCATTTTTACCGTATACGCGGTGACAGGAGAAAATGAGGGGTTTGCCTGTCTGTGGATCCTGCTGATGCCGCTGTTGGGACTGAGCATACTGAGCCCGTTCAGGGGGATATGCGTAAGCGCGTATTTTCAGCTGTTTCTGATCATTTTCTTCTATACACCGCTTCATAATGCGGCGGCGGCTTATAATCTTGCACAGAACGGGATCGATGCCCTGCCCAAAGG
>PITV01000300.1 GCA_017577285.1 Clostridiales bacterium | reverse complement strand
GTACTGCGTCTTGAATACGGTGTGACGAATGACCTTACGAACCGTTCCGAAGAAGATCTGCGGCGTCTGGCATTCCATGAGGCAGGTCATCTGGTGGTGGCGGAAACGCTTCAACCCGGATGTACGGGCCTTGCCACGATCAATCCGAAACGCGGGGACGAAGTTAACGGGTTCATTCATCTGCATCACCGGATGGAAAATGAAGCAGATCAGGTGACATTGGCTCTTGCCGGTAAGACCGCTGTTGAAATGTATTATGCCTGTGATAAAGGATTTGAGCGTGATATCCTCCGCGCCGCTTCCATGCTGCGCGATATGATCTGCAGCGGCGCTGTTTGCGGTCTGGCATATACAGACAGCACCACCGAAACATCCAGAGAGATATCTGAAGCTCTGAACAGTCGCATCGATACAGCGGTGGGGGAGAATCTGGAAAAGCATGCGATGAGGGCACGGGCAATTCTGATAGAGAAAAGGGAACTGCTTAAAAAGACAGTGGAAACCCTGATCGAAAAGAAAACATTGCTGTATTCGGATATCAGGAAACTGACCGCCGGGAACTGATATATCCAGGCAACACGGGCGTGCGAGCAATGTGTGACAAAAATGCCCCATTGGCTATTGAAAACGCTGAATATTTCCTGTATAATGGGCTCACAGAGGTGATGAATATGTCCGCCATGCAGCCGAAAAAACTGCTCATCCTGGATATATTGGAAATACTGAAGAAGCACACTGATGCCGGACATCCCCTGACACAGAAACAGATCATCGAGTATCTGCAGCGGGATTACGGCATGACGGCAGACCGGAAAGCGGTCAAACGAAATCTCACAGAGCTGATGGAGGCCGGTTACCCCGTGTGCATCGGCAGCGAAAGGCCCCGCGGGACTGTTGATGATGAAACGGGTGGGACAGATGGAAACATCATGTGCTCGGACTTCTACTACGAACACGAGTTCAGTGACGGGGAATTGCGCCTGCTCATAGACGGTCTGCTGTTCTCCAAGCATATCCCGTACAACCAGTGCAGGGAACTGATCGGCAAGCTGGAGAGCCTCTCCAATGAACACTTCAAGTCTCATGTGCGGCATATCCGCTCCATGCCAACGGACACGCCCAACAACCGGCAAATGTTTTATACCATCGAGGTGCTGGATGAAGCTATTTCCCGGGGAAAACAGGTGGAGTTTACCTATTGCGGATACGGAACGGACAAGAAACTGCATCCCCATCTCAATCATCTGGGCAAGCCCCGGCGGCTGGTGATCAATCCTTATCAGATGGCGGCTACCAATGGCAGGTATTACCTCATCTGCAATATGGATAAGCATGATGATGTGGCGAACTACCGCGTGGACCGCATCACGGATATCATCATTCTGGATACGCCTGTGAAACCCAAGTCGCAGGTCAAAGGATTGGAACAGGGGTTCGATCTGCCGAAACATATGGCGGAGCATCTGTATATGTATCCCGGTGAAAGCATCCGCGTTCTGCTGCGGGTGAAAAAGTATCTGCTCAATGACATCATGGACTGGTTTGGCAAAGATGTCATTTTCACCAATGAGACGGATGAGACCGTGGATGTGAGCGTGAGCGTTAACCGCACTGCGATGGAGATATGGGCAATGCAGTATGCGCTGCACGCGGAGGTGCTGGAACCGGAGGAACTGAGGAAAAAGATCAGGAAAAATATTGAACAGGTGCAAATGCGTTACAGGGAGCGGGAATAGGATTTGCATACCGGTAACAGTACTGTGTTGAACATTTGTGCTGATCGAAAAAAGTATAACGGAACACCGGAAAGAATGCGATAAGGCGGATCTCCCTGCCGGACGGGAACAGCAAAACCGGCCCGGTTACGATGCTTGATGAGGACAGGTGAAAAAATGATCTATGTAACAAGCGATATTCACGGTTATCCGCTCCCGGAATTTCAGAAGCTGCTGGCTAAGGCCGGTTTCGGCCGGACGGATGAACTGTATGTCATCGGCGATGTGATCGACAGGAACGGTGATGGTGGCGTTGCTATGCTGCGGTGGATGATGACACAGGAGAATGTGCATTTCCTGCGGGGAAATCACGAGCAGTTTCTGCTTTCATGTGATTTTCTGTTTGAAGAGATCACCGAAGACGGCATCCGTCTGCTGAATCCCTACAGGATGGAACTGTACAGAAACTGGGTGCGGAACGGAGCAAAGCCGACGATCCATAATCTGCGGCAGCTGATCCGGGAAAACAGGGAAGAATTTGATGATTTGATGGACTACATCCGGGAAGCGCCGCTCTATGATATCCTCAAGGTGAACGGAAAGGTTTATCTGCTGGTGCATGCCGGCCTCGGAAATTACAGCAGTGACAGGGAGATCGATGAGTATACAGATGATGAACTTGTCTGGACACGGCCTGAACTGATAGATACCTACTA
>PITV01000299.1 GCA_017577285.1 Clostridiales bacterium | reverse complement strand
CCTCTTTGGCGTCCTTGGCGATGATGCGGAACTTCACCGCTCCGTCGGCCAGATACTCGGCGCCCTGCAGTCCGTCGCGGTTGGGCTCACCGGCATAGGGATCGAAGGAAAGGGAAAGGTCCAGAGGCTGTTTCAGCATAATATCACTCCTTTTATATATGTATGTTTTGTGTTTCACATTCATGGAAGGGCAAGAGCTTCCATCCGCTCAGACGGGATAATCCTCCAGCGTGGCCCGCAGACAGTCATCCGCCCGGGTCAGGATCTGGCGGAGGTTCTCATGCTCGAAGAGGGCAAACGCCTCATCAAAGGTGTACGCCCCCGCTTCCGTCACGTCATTCAGCCGCGGGCTGGGCCGGCCGCCGGACGCTTCCGCCAGATAATAGGTGGTCTGCTTCAGCACGCCGGGCTTTTCGCGCATGGTGTGCTCATCGGTGATCCGGAAACCGCTGATGAAGGATACCTCCAGCCCCGTCTCCTCCCGGATCTCGCGCACCGCTGTTTCCATCTCCGTTTCACCGGCCTCGATGTGCCCCTTCGGGAAGCTGTGGAAGCCGCTCTTTTCCCGCACGATGATGTAGCGGACGCCTTTTTCCTGACGGGTGAATACAACTGCACCCGCGGATCGCTCATACTTCATAAACGCTGCTCCTTTTTCACAAACCGGCTCTCTCTGCAGATATTTTACATTGAAACGCCGCGGGTTGCAAGGACAAACCTTGTTGGAAACCGGTCATTCCTTGCTTTTATCATTTTTCGCCGGGCACACGGGGGGCTTTGCCGCCGGGCGCGGAATGCCCGGGGAAAAAGAATCAGAAAAAATGATTTTTTCTATTGACATAAAAGGCAAACGTGCTATAATAGCCATTGTTCCCGATTTGCGCCATTAGCTCAGTTGGTAGAGCACCTGACTCTTAATCAGGGTGTCCCGGGTTCGAGTCCCTGATGGCGCACCAGTTTGAAGGCACCTCGCGAGAGGTGCTTCTTTTGTTTCCCGGAAGGTCGTTCCGGGCTGTGCCGGGCGGGAAAATACAGAGGTGGCGCCGCTGTGCAGATAAATAACAGACCGCGGCACGGATTAACTGCTGACGCCCGGAACAAAGTGATGTAAAACAACGCATGAATAAAGAGCTTTCCCTCTTTCGGCGGGCGCGTTTGAATCAAAAAGTGAATAAGTATGAAGAAGATGGAACTGCCCGAGCCGGAAGCGGTAAAGCCGGAACTGACAGATATGACTGCCGCATCATGCGATGGAGTGTACGATGAGTTCCATGGTCGCGAGGGGGACATCTGCACCTCTCATTATTGCTAATATTATTCATACCGCACGGATATTCTGCCGGATGACGGACCGCTTGCGCGTACCGTTTATGTCCCGCAGGAGAAAAACAGATGATCTCACGGCACCCTGTCTTTTGACGGGGTGCTTTTACATGTGGAAGATGCTCCTCCGGCATTTCCGGAGAAGAGGCATAGCGGATCATTATGGTCGAAACGGGTTGCTTTCCGGTGCCTTCGCGGATTGACAGAGAGGGGAAAAAAATCTATAATGGCAGGGATGACAATCCCGCGGGAGGAAGCACCCGGAAGAGACCTGAAAAAGAACCGCTTTACCTATCCGGGGGATCGTCCGTTCCGGACCGTAAACGATTACGAGCCGGACATCAGCAGACACGGGACCGCGAAAAAAGAAAAGGAAAAAACAAAAAGGAAGGTAACAGTATGGCGACCATCTCCATCAACCGCGAAAAGAGCGCGGGCAGCATCAGCCGCTACATCTACGGCCACTTCGCCGAGCATCTGGGAAGATGCATCTACGGCGGCATCTTTGTGGGCAAGGACAGCCCCATCCCCAATGTGAACGGCATCCGCACCGATGTGGTGGAAGCCATGAAGGCCATCAGGCTGCCCGTCATCCGCTGGCCCGGCGGCTGCTTTGCCGATGAATATCACTGGCGCGACGGCATCGGCGAGCTGAAGGACCGCAAGCGCATGGTGAACACCAACTGGGGCGGCGTGGTGGAGGACAATTCCTTCGGCACCCATGAGTTCCTCGATCTGTGCGCCCAGGTGGGCTGCGAGCCCTATATCACCGGCAACGTGGGCAGCGGCACCATCCGCGAGATGAGCGAATGGGTGGAATATATCAACAGCGACGGCGATTCCTCCGTGGTGCAGGAAAGATGGAAGAACGGCCGGAAGGACAGCTGGGGCGTGAAATTCTGGGGCGTCGGCAACGAGAACTGGGGCTGCGGCGGAAACATGGAGCCGGAGTACTATGTGAACGAATACAGGCGCTATCAGGGCTTCTGCCGCCAGTACGGAAAGAACAGGCTGTTCAAGGTGGCCTGCGGCCCCAGCGGCGGCGACAGCCACTGGACCGAGGTGCTGATGAGCAAGGCCGCGAAGATGATGGACGGCCTGAGCCTGCATCATTAC
>PITV01000298.1 GCA_017577285.1 Clostridiales bacterium | reverse complement strand
CCTGATGCCTATGAGAAGATCAAGGATATGGACGCCGAACTTGAAGTGCGTACGAATCTTCTGCATCAGCAGCAGGAACAGGCAGCGCCTGTTGAGATCCCCGTTGAGGAGCGCCGCAATCTGAATGGGACCCCGCTTTACGGGACTGCCCATTTGAAGCAGAATCCTACCCGTAAAGTCCCCAATGCTCTCAGTGAGATCGTGGACCGTCAGAGAAATGCCGGCCGCTATGAATCCACAGGCGCCGAGGTATCTGATTCTGCGCAGCTGAAGATACTGGACAATCCTGTTGACGCCTTCAAGCAGCAGTTTGATGTGTGCTGGCAGATCCCCGAGATCCGCGAACAGATCGCACAGGCTGTGCTGGATGCCAACGGAATGCGCAGCATCCTGTGCCGTATGCTTGACAAGGATGAGTCTGATATCGCAAAAACCGCGTTCAAGAATCAGCTGCATGAAATGGAAGCCGAGCGCCTTATGCAGATCATGCGGATGGATGAACTGAAGAGCAACTGGGACAAGCTTCTTCAGGAGGCATATGAGCGTGCCGAATTCAGCAAGAAGAAAGAGATCGCCGCTCTTGACGGAAAACTGGAGGATCTTCGTCAGCAGAATGAGAAAATGCAGGATGAGCAGAAGCAGCTGATCGCACGCAGAGATGAACTGCTTTCCGATATGGGGCCGGATCAGGATCTGATTGCGGCACCCAAGGCAGTTGAAACCGGTGTCAGCGAAGTGATTGAACGGGTGAAGTCGAATCTTCAGAATGCCGGCTTTGAGTGCGATGATAATCTGGCGATAACGATGCTTCTGGCGACTGTGCTGGATGGCAGGTTCATGCTGGTGTCTGACCGTGTCGATGACGCGTTCCGCGCGGCGGAGGCGATGGGAGATGCTCTTGGTGCTGCTCATACCCGCAATGAATTTGCCCGGAAGGTATCCGGCGGCAACGGTTACTGCTTTGTGATCACCGGAAATGATATCATCAATCAGTCCGGCGACATCATGGCGGATAATCAGTTTGAAGAGAGTGCGATCCCGCAGCTGATCGTAAAACAGAACAAAGCGGTCTTGCCCGGAAAAGCACAGAAATGTGAACCTGTGTGCAAGGCATGCCTTAAAAAAGCGCTTATAAACGAAGAAAAACTGCCCGCGCAGATCAGCGAGATCATTCAGACTTTGCGGGAAAAGGTGCAGGAGGATATTCCTCTCGTGCTTCTGCAGAATGCCTGTGCTTTCATTGGCTCCGCGATGAAGATCATGAGCAACGGAGCCGCCGCTGCCATTGACTGGGCGATTGCTGTATACATCCTGCCTTATCTGAAAGCGGCAGGAACGGACCTGTCCGTGCTGGAGGAATATCTGAAGAACATGGAAGTGTGCCGGAGGGTACTGGGTGTATGATGCTTCGCATCGAAAGCCTTGCAAATGAACGCGTAAAGCAGTGGAAGAAGCTGTCGGGGCATGCCCGTGAGGAAGCGGGAAGGCATCTGTTTCTTGTTGAAGGCGAACATATGACAGAAGAGGCCCTAAAGAGCCGGAACGCTGTTGAGATCGCCGTGTGTGATGAGAAAGCCGGCAGATATGAGGCCCTGCTGAATGAAGCCGGGCAACAGGATGTAAAGGTTTTTTCTATAACATCCGCCATTACTGACGCGGTTTGTTCATCGAAGACACCGCAGGGGATTTTCTGCGTGTGCAGCATTCCTGAAACTGCGACCGGCGCGTGCAGGCGTGCGGTGGCGCTGGAAGGCGTGCAGGATCCGGGAAATGTGGGTACCATTCTCCGCACGATGGACGCTGCGGGATTTGATCTGCTGATCATTGATCGCAGGTGTGCGAATCCATATTCCGCGAAAGCGCTTCAGGCCACGATGGGTGCGATCTTCAGAATCCCTGTCAGGATATGTGATGATCTTTGCAACGAACTCGATACCATGAAGCGGGAACAGGGTCTGCATATTATGGCTGGCGATCTGAAGGGGAAACCACTGTTCAACAGGGGAGAGAACGCTGACAGGATATGCATCCTGATCGGGAATGAGGGAAGCGGCATCTCCGAAAGAGCGCGTTCCCTTGCTGATATCCCGGTGCGGATCCCCATGCCCGGAAAAGCTGAAAGCCTGAATGCCTCAGTGGCGGCAGGGATACTGATCTATGATGTGGTCAGGACAGATATAATGACCGGTATATAATGCCATACAGCACTGTATAAGTAAGAGAGCAACCTTTTGGGCTGCTCTCTTGTCTGTTGTATGGTATCATACGGTGAAAATTCTGTTTTATGTGACTGGTATTCTTTTACTTGCATTTTAGCGAAGATATGCTATAATATACCTCGTTGATTCGCCGTTTAAGGTGAATCAAACCGGGCATGGTCTATACCGGAATAGTGTGGACCCGTAGCTCAGCAGGATAGAGCGTTCGCCTCCTAAGCGAAAGGCCG
>PITV01000297.1 GCA_017577285.1 Clostridiales bacterium | reverse complement strand
CCCCGTATCACATCTGTTTCATCATCGTTCCGTTACGAAAAACAGCCCCGTTCCCGGGGCGTTTTTCATTTGCGCAGGGTTTTCGGGAAATACAGCCGCCTCAGGCCATCTGATCCGCCATCTGACGTCCGCCCAGGATGTGGAAATGCAGATGCGGAACGCTCTGACAGGCATCCGGGCCGCAGTTGCTGATGACGCGGTAGCCGCCGGTGAGGCCCTCCTGCGCGGCGATCTTCGCGATGGCCTCGATGCAGGCGCGGAGCGCTTCATTGCTCAGCTGATTTGCCTCGCCGATATTGGCGACATGCTGCTTCGGCACCACCAGCACATGGGTGGGCGCCTGGGGATTGATATCCCGGAAGGCATAGCAGTATTCATCCTCGTAGACCTTTGTGGAAGGGATCTCCCCCGCCACGATCCTGCAGAACAGGCAGTTATCCATTTTCATATCCTCCGTTCAGTATTATTTTCATATCCAACCGGGCCTCAGCCCGGAAAGATCAACCGGGCCCCCGGCCCGGACATTTTACCGGGATCCTTCCCGGTTATAAGCGCATCTCATTCCCGCACCGGCTCACCCGTCACGCCGTTCTCATCGGCGCAGATGATCCTCACCTGCAGGGTATCGCCCATGCGGCACATATTTTCGCTGTCCGCCACGCGGCAGGAAACATAGCTTCTCGTATAGCCGGAAAGATCCTCCTCCACCAGCACCTCCTGCACCGTGCCCACCAGAGACTGATGATAGGCAAGCGCCGTCTGCTTTCCGATGGCAATGAGCTGCCTTGTGCGCTCCTCCTTCACCGCCTTTGTCAGCTGGCCCGGCATATCCGCCGCTTTGGTGCCCTGACGGCGGCTGTAGGGAAACACGTGCAGCCGGGAAAAGGCGATCTTTTTACAGAATTCACAGCTTTGCGCGAAGTCCGCTTCCGTTTCCCCGGGAAACCCGCAGATCACATCGGTGGTGAGGGCGCAGCCGGGGAAATACCGCCTCAGCCGCTCACAGGCAGCCGCGAATTCCTCCGTCGTGTATCTTCTGCGCATGCGGCGCAGCACCTCATCGCTACCCGATTGCAGTGCCAGATGGAACTGGGGACAAACCTTTCCGATCTTCGCCAGTTCTCTCACAAAATCTTCCGTGGCGATCACGGGCTCCAGCGAACCCAGACGGATGCGCTCCACCCCGTCGATATCGCATGCCTTCACAGCATCCAGCAGCGTTTTATCCTCCAGATCCCTGCCGTAGCTGGTCAGGTGGATGCCCGTCAGCACCAGTTCCCTGAAACCGGCCTTTGCCAGCCCCTCAGCCTCGGCGCGGATATCCTCCGGCTTCCGGGAGCGGATGCCGCCCCGTACGGAAGGAATGATGCAGTAGGTGCAGTATCTGTCGCAGCCCTCCTGTATCTTCAGCACCGCCCTCGTATGCTCCTCCTGCCGGGTGATGAACAGCGGCTCGTAATCCGCCCGCAGGATATCCTGCACCGCGCAGATGGCCTGACCCTTTTCCATGGCCTCATGGAGCAGTTTCACCACTTCGCCCCGGCGGCTGTTCCCGATGATCAGCCGCGCGCCGGTGGAAAGCAGTTTTTCACCGTCCCGCTGAGCAAGACACCCGGCGATCACCACCTGGGCATCCGGATTGTTCTTCATGGCGCGGCGCTCCGCCTGCATGCTCTTCTTATCCCCTGTGCCGGTCACCGTGCAGGTGTTGATAACATACACATCGGCCCTGCCCTCAAAATCAGCCGCCTCATAGCCCGCCTGCTGGAACACCTCCAGCATGGCCTGGCTGTCATATTGATTTACTTTGCATCCCAGCGTATGAAACGCTACCGTCGGCATTCGTTTATCCTCTGTATATCCTTAATCCATATTTCCGCTGATGCACATGATCTCGATCAGCGCGGCCAGTCCCGCCGTTTCCGTACGGAAGATGCGTTTCCCAAGGGTGACGGGCTTTGCCGGCAGCATGGCGATCTCCTTTTCAGAGATACCGCCCTCGGGCCCGATCAGGACAGCCACGTCCTTTTCTCCGTTCCACGCGCCGCGGATCCCGCAGCCCTCGGCTTCCTCCCAGGGCACCAGGCACAGCTCGTGGCTCTTCATCCGCTCCGCCAGCTGCTTCACGGTGATGGGCATTTCCACCACGGGCACCGCCGCCCGTCCGGACTGCTTGGCGGCCTCCTGAATGATCCGCTGCCAGCGCTGCACCTTCTTCTCCGCGTCCTTCCGGTCGATCCTCGCCACGCATCGTTCCATTTCCACGGGAACGATGCAGGCAATGCCGGCTTCCGTGCATTTCTGGCAGATCATATCCATTTTATCGCCCTTCGGGATCCCCTGATACAGGGTCACCCGCACGGTGGGCTCGGGAGAAGGCAGCGGATCCGATACGGTGACGATGCCCCCCTCCGGGTCCTTCAGGACGCCCGGATAGATGAGCCCTTCACAGA
>PITV01000296.1 GCA_017577285.1 Clostridiales bacterium | reverse complement strand
CTTCTATATTGCGTAAAAAATGCCCATTTTTGCGTATATTTGGGGGTGTTTTTGAGTTTTAAGGTCATTTACAATATACATGGTAGATTGCAGAAGACTGTTAGTCTGCCCGAATGCTCAATAATGGATCTTCCATTGATACTGGATTCAAAATCTGCATCAGTGATGAAAGTAGGATATACGGTCATGACACAAAAGACCCAAGACCCGATAATGGAACATCTTCCGGGTAAGAAGTCGAAACTTCTCCCTATTATTATTATTATTATTATTGCGGTGGTCCTGCTGCTTGCGGGTGTTGTTGCAGTGCTTCTCCAGTTTTCCTACAAACAGGAAGAGGCGGTTCATCATGATAAGATTACCGCTCTAATGGATGTTACGGATAAGACCGGTGAGGTTTTTTCCGTGATCGAGACGATCTATTTGCCGGTCACTGACATGGTGGA
The DNA here is from genome assembly GCA_017577285.1 of Clostridiales bacterium. GTDB lineage: Bacteria > Bacillota > Clostridia > Christensenellales > Aristaeellaceae > ZC3RG03. The sequence continues at coordinate 2,008 of PITV01000296.1, read as the reverse complement.
TCGTGAACTGAAAACCGGGAAACATGCAACAGAGGAAGATGTGACAGAACTTCTGAACAATATTGCCAGTCCGGTAATGGGTGAACAGGTCTTTGCATTGCTCATCGATCGCAGAGGCAATTACTACTGCTCGGACGGATCCAAAGGGCACTGGACGGATGTGTCCTCTGTTCTGGAAGCTACGGAGAACAACAATATCTATATCGGCACCATTCCCAGTCAGGGCGCTGATAAACAGTATATCTTCTTCATTAAGGAAACAGACATCAAGCTGGATGCGATGAAACAGCCAGTTCGCTATATTCTGGTTGCAATGAATGTGGAAGCTCTCAGTGAGAGGCTTGAGGTCACCAGTTTCGCCGGGAAAGGTTATACCTACATTATCCGAAATGACGGTCGCGTTATTTTCCGTTCACGAACAGGCAGAGAACCAATCAAAGGATACAATGTCCTGAAAGGATTGGAGGATGCGGAGTTCAATCGCGATGATTCTTTGGAGAAACTGACAGAGGCACTGGCAAACGGAACAAACACAGCCGTATCCTTCAAGTATGACGGGAAAGAGTATTATGTGGCGAATCAGTCCGTTTTGACAGAAGGCTGGAGTATCCTGAACTTTGTCGAGAGCGATGCACTCGGAGCCGGGATGGATGTGATGAGGGCAGAGACCTTGAAATACATCTCTCTTGTTGCTGCCGGAGTCCTGATCATTATCCTTCTTCTGGTGTTTGCTCTCACATGGTCAGCACGAACTCGCGACAAACAGGAGCGGGAACGTGTCAAGTCACTCAATGAGCAATTGAAGCGTGCGGCGGAGGCGGCGAATTCAGCGAATCAGGCTAAGACCAGCTTCCTGTCCAACATGAGCCATGATATCCGTACGCCTATCAATGGTATCATGGGTATGACGGCAATCGCGATGAAGGTACAGAACAATCCGCCCAGGACACAGGATTGTCTGCATAAGATCAGTTCAGCGTCCAATCATCTGCTGTCCCTGATCAATGATGTTCTGGATATGAGTCGGATCGAGCAGAACAGGATAGTCATTGCGAAAGAGCCGGTGAATCTGAAGACACTTTTGTCTGACTGCGGTACCATCATTCGCGGTCAGCTGAACGGGCGCAGTGTTCAGTACCGGGAGATCTGGCCCGAGGAGCTCGATGGTCATGTCCTCGGTGACGAACTGCATCTGCGTCAGATATTTATCAACATTCTCGGCAACGCGGTCAAGTTTACGCCTGATGGCGGCACGATCACTGCAGCCGCAGAAAAGATGGCCGAGCATAACGGGAAACTGTATTTCAGGTTTTCCTTTACTGACACCGGTATCGGAATGAAGCCGGAGTATATCCCGAAGATCTTCGATGCCTTCTCGCAGGAGGACAACGGATCGCGTACCAAGTATAAGGGAACCGGTCTCGGCATGGCCATCACAAAGCAGTTTACCGAACTGATGGGCGGCACGATCAGCGTCACCAGTGAATTGAATAAGGGAACCTGCTTCACTGTGGAGATCCCCTTCGAGCCTGACCCCGACGCCCTGAAACGCGAAGAAGCAGCAGAAGAACAGCAGGTAAGCATTCGCGGCTTGCGGATCATGCTGGTTGAAGATAACGAGCTCAACATGGAGATCGGAACCGAATTGCTGGAAGATGAAGGCGCCATTGTCTTCCCCGAAACCGATGGCGGTCAGGCATTGGAAGCTTTCCGTGCCCATGCTCCCGGTACTTATGATGTGATCCTGATGGATATCATGATGCCGGTGATGGACGGATATGAAACAACAAAAGCGATCCGCTCGTTGCCTGACCGGCCTGATGCGAAGACCGTTCCCATCATGGCCATGTCTGCAAATGCCTTCGAGGAGGATATCCAAAAGTCATTGTCTGTCGGGATGAACGATCACCTGTCCAAGCCCATTGAACTTCCGAAACTACTGAACGCGCTTTCGAGGTATTCCAAGAAGAATAAATAAAATCCGTGAAAGGAGCTTATCTATGAAGCC
>PITV01000295.1 GCA_017577285.1 Clostridiales bacterium | reverse complement strand
ACGGAGGAATGGTTCAGTCCGCGTCCTCCCGCGCCGGGAAGGCACAGCTTCATGGGGGCAAATATCCTGTTCCGCGCAAGAAGGCTGCGGAACGGAGAGACGGCTCAGTCCGCGTCCTCCCGCGCCGGGAAAGGCACAGCTTCACGGGGGGCAAATATCCTGTTCCGCGCAAAAAGGCAGCGGAACGGCTCAGTCCGCGTCCTCCCATGCCGCGGGCTCCGGGATCCGCTCATCCAGAGTGATCGCGGAGGGCGTTCCCTCCAGGGATACGGGCCTGTCCTCCTTCAGCAGCGCTTCCACTTCCTCATCCGAGCAGGGGAACACGTTCTCCCCCAGCACGATCTGCCGGCTGCGGATATCCTCCTTCAGCTCGCGCATCCGCTGGGTGCGGCGGGAAAGCCTCGCCTGGGTGAGGGCGCGGCTCTTGTAGCGGTCCACGGCAATGCGGGTGAGCACGACGGCGGGGATCGCGGCCACGGCGGTGCCGGCAGCGGCGGCGGCCAGCGCGCCCGCGCCCATGGCGGCCCCGGTCTTCACGGCCCGGAAGGCGCCGTCCCGCAGGGCGTTCTTCCCCTTCTTCCTGCCCAGCACCACCCGGCACCCCTCGGTGACGGCGATGACGGCGAAAGGAAGCACGCCGGAGGCGGCCTCCAGCGTTTCAGCCAGCAGCCCCGTCTCCTCCATCAGGCCCAGATCGCACACCACATTATCGGCATAGCTCAGGGCGCCCGTGATGGTATCCACCAGGGTGTCCCGCTGACGCTTTTTGTATTTTTCCACCAGTTCACGGTAGGTAGCCATTTTTTATCCTCTGTTCCTTTTATTTTTCAGACCCGCCGGGGGCCTCCCGGTCCTTTTCCGGAAACACATCCATTATAGCACGCCTCCCCCGGCGGCACCACACCTTCCGTGCGTTTTCAGCCGCGCTCCGGGAAGGAGCCGCAGACAGAAAGAGCACCGGGCCTGTCCCGGCGCTCCGCAGCGTTACATGACTTTATTCAGGATGGTGACCACGATCCAGGCCACGGCGGCGACACCCACCAGCCAGGTGAGCGCGCGAACGAAGCCCGTCCAGCCCTCCACCTTTTTGATCTTCTTTTCCTGGACCAGTTTTTCCACCTTTGACAGCTTGCTTTCCAGCTCCTTGAAGCGCTTTTCATTGGCCTTCAGATCGCTCTTCACATCATCCAGCCTGCTCTCCACATCGTTCTCGAAGGTGGTCTGCTGGGCCGCCACATTGTCGATCAGGCGGCTGATGCGCTCCTGATCCTCGCTGAGGCCCTCCGCCACAAGGCTGACCTCGGAGGTGAACTCCTCGATCATCTTGGCGGTATCGGCACCCTTGAGGGGGGCCAGCGTCCTGTCGATGATATGCTTCGCGGAGGACAGGAGCGGCTTTTTAGGCTGCACGGCAGGCGCCGCCGCGGGAGCGGGGATCAGTTCCGCCTCACGGGCGTCCTGCACGGCGTTTTTCTGTTCGGTATCACTCATTTATCAGACCAGACGGAAACCAGCCGCCGTCTGCTCGGCACGGTAGCGCTCCAGAAGCGCCTTGATCTTGTCATAGGGATTGAGCAGGGTATGCAGGGAATGATCGTGATTGAGGGTGGCGATGATGTAGGAGATGTACTTGCTCAGATCCGCCTCGATGAACCAGGGGGCGTTCTTCAGTTCATCCGTACGGTAGCTGGCGTTGGAGCCGATCACGCGGTAGAAAAGCCCCTTCTCATAGGCCTCGTTGAAAGCATCGACGCCGTTGGTAAAGAAGGCAAAGGTAGCCATGGCGAAGATGCGGCCGCAGTTGCGCTTTTTCAGTTCGCTGCACAGGTCTATCATGGAATCTCCGCTGGAGATCATATCATCCACAACGATGATGTCCTTGCCCGCCACATCGGCGCCCAGATACTCATGCGCCACGATGGGATTGCGTCCGCCGACGATCTTGGTATAATCCCTGCGCTTGTAGAACATGCCCAGATCCAGCCCCAGTACGGTAGCGTAGAAAATGTTGCGCTGCATGGCGCCTTCATCGGGAGCCACCACCATCATGTTCTCCTTGTCGATGCGCAGGTCCTTCACCTTCTTGAACAGGGCCTTGATCATCTGATAGGGCGGCATCACATTTTCAAAGCTGGCCAGCGGGATGGCGTTCTGCACACGGGGATCGTGCGCGTCGAAGGTGATGATGTTCTCAACACCCATGTTCACCAGCTCCTGCAGCGCCTGGGCGCAGTCGAGGCTCTCACGGCCGCTGCGGCGGTCCTGACGGCTCTCATACAGCAGGGGCATGATCACATTGATGCGCTTGGCCTTGCCGCCGATGGCGCTGATGACGCGCTTCACATCCTGGAAGTGCTCGTCAGGGCTCATGGGCACCTCCACGCCGTACATCTTATAGGTTTTGTTGCGGGCGCAGATATCCACGAGGATGTAGATATCATAGCCGCGGACGCTCTCCTTGATGACGCCTTTGGCC
>PITV01000002.1 GCA_017577285.1 Clostridiales bacterium | reverse complement strand
CCGCCACGGTGCTCTTCATGGGATACTTGATATCGATGGGGCTGCGGGTCTGCTCACCTGTGGTCAGGTTCAGGAAGTAGATCTTGCCGTCCTGAGAGGCGAAGATCACTTCCTTGAGGGCCTTGGTTTCCTTGGCGGCCGGGTACAGGTTCATCATGCCGCGGATATCCGAGGGCCACTGGATCACGACGGGCTGGCTGCCCCAGCCGGTGCCGAAGCGGTAGGAGCCGTCCTTGATGCGGAGCTTGCCCATATCGAAGGACCATGCGATCTCCATTTTTCCTTCGCTGATATTGGCTGTGCCGCAGGCGGCATTCCGGCGGAAGTTATCGCCGCGGAAGGTGAAGATACCGTTCCCGCTGTGGGTGTAATCCTCAGGATCGGGAGCGAAGATGCCGTTCTCGCGGCTGTAATCTGTCAGCACCTTGTTGCCCTTGTACACTTCCTGCGCCATTTTGACGGCGGCGGGATCGGTATCGCCCGACGGCGCGGCAGTCAGGATGGGCTTGGGCGTCGGAGTGGGCTCCGGCGTCGGGGTGGGCTCGGGAGTGGCGGTCGGCGCCTTTGTGGGAACAGGTGTGGAAGGGGGAATGGTGATCGTCTGCGTGGTGGGGCTGGCGGGCACGGGCGTTACCGGCGCCTCGGTGGGAACAGCCGTCCTGTTGGCGACGATGACCAGCCCGCCGTTCTGCGCGGGAGCGTCTGTCGGCGCCGGCGTTTCCGGGGTGACGGGCAGCTGCGTGCCGTCGGATACGTTGAGGTATACGAAATCGCCTGGACGGTCCCAGTAATTGGAGCCGGTGCTTTCCACCTCGGCATAGATCCCGTCATCGAAGGGCTCTGTGAAGGAAAGCGTGCAGGACCAGGTGATGGTGGAATCGTCCTTCCTGATCTGCTGTGCAGTGCAGTCGAACGGTTTTCTGGTGATATCCGTCAGGCGCACATCGCTGGCATGCGGATCTGTGACGATGATGAAATCCACGATGGCAGGGCAGGAGGTGAACAGTTCTCTTCCGCCCTCATCGCCGCCGGTGATGGTAAAGGAGAATATCTCGGCCAGCTCGGTATAGGAGCGGGTGGCGGGCGCGGAAGAACCGGCGATGGTCACATGAATGTATTTTCCGCTCCTGATCCACGGGCCGCCCTCCTCCAGACAGTATGCCACATACAGGTTGCCGGTATAGGAGTCAGGGAAGGAGGGAATATTGATGTACCACTGCCACTGGGTGGTGTCCTCTTTGTTGTCAGGCTCGGTATCCATCATCGGCACAGCCGTGCCGTTTTCATACTGCAGACGGATATCCGCGATGCTGGTGGCTGTTTTGACGCTGAACTGCAGATTTCTGGAATCCATGGCGACCAGTTCCTCGCAGGAGCCGTTGCTGTTGAAGGTGATGCTCTTGACCGGGTCGTCCGCGATGACCGGCGCTGTCGCCGCCGGTGTGTTTGCGGCGGTGGGAGAAGTGACCGCGGCCTGCGTGCCCGGCTTTTTGTTCATCAGATCGCTGACGGGGCCGATGCCCATATATCCCAGCACGAACAGCACGCCGGCGGCTACCAGGATCAGCACCAGCAGGATGATCAGGATCTTCGGCCACGGACTGGGACGGTAATCCCCGCCGGCATAGAAGTCCTCTCCGGGATCATCGTGATAGGGGGCGGAGGGAACATCCGTGGGAGGCGCGGGAGGCGTCGCGCTACCGCCCGGGACACTGCGCGAATAATATCCGCCTCCCGGTACGGAACGATCCCACGCGGGATCTGCTGCCGGTTGCGCGGTCTGCGCGGGCCGCTCGAAGCGCCTTGTTTCGGAGCCCGGTTTCATGCCGTCCCATTTCAGCGTATCACCGTCCGAAACCTGCGCTGCTGTTCCGGCGGGGGTCACTGCCGGAGCGGAGGGACGGTATTCCGGATATACGCGCCTGGCGGGGGCGCCGTCGGAGCCCGCGGCCCCGGCAGGGGTGCCTTCCGGATATATGCGTCTGGCAGAGACCTCATCCAGCTCTATGCGTCTGGTAGGAGTGTCATCCGTATATACGGCTCCGGCAGGAGTGCCTTCCGGATATATATGTCTGGCAGGAGCGTTTTCCGGCGGGTAAAAGGCCTGGGTGGTGTACTTTGCCATGGAACTTTCCGGAGCCTGATAGGGGGAGGACGCGGAAGCGCCGGTCACCGCCTGATGATAGGGATCTTCAGGGGGAGCGTCTTTCTGCTCATTTTTGTGCCGGCGGATCCCTCCGAAAAGATGACGGCCGGTATCCTCTCCGGCAGGGGCTTTTCCTTCCGCAGAGGCATCGGGCTTCTTTTCATCATCCTGCTGTTCCCCGGCAATGATATTGCGTTTGGGACGGGCATCCTCATCCACGCGTTTGATCAGCTGATTGCTGTATCTGATCCCCCGCAGATCGGGAGACTGATCATTATGATTATTTTCACTCAAGGCGGTATCCTCCTTCGGATAATCATCCATCATACAGTATAGCAGATTCCCCCCTCTTTCACAAGGGCGGGGAGGCTGAAACAGACGCGGAAAAATGTAAAAATCACAGATTTGAGCTTTTTATTCCTTTCCGGCGGGAAAACATGCCGAATATCGCTTTTTCTGCTTGTTACACGGCAGAAAACGTGGTATACTGTACCGGTAAAAAGCGCGAGAGCGCCAATGATTGAAGGAGTGTATGTCCTATGAAAAAGTTCGTTAAGGAATTCAAAGAGTTTGCTGTGAAGGGCAACGTGCTGGATATGGCCATCGGCGTTATCATCGGCGGTGCCTTCGGCAAGATCGTTTCCTCTCTGGTCGCTGATGTGATCATGCCTCTCATCGGCCTGATCCCCGGTGCCGGCAGCGTTTCCGGCATGTTCGCCATCATCAAGAACCCCAACGGTGTCGCTACTGAAGGCCTCACCACCATCGAGCAGGCTGTGGAAGCCGGCTGCACCACCCTGAATTACGGCACTTTCATCCAGACCATCATTGATTTCTTCTTCATCGCTCTGAGCATCTTCCTCTTCGTCAAAGCGATCAACAAGGCCAAGAAGGCTGCTGAAAAGCCCGCCGCTCCTGCCGCCCCCGCTGCTCCCACCACCAAGAAATGCCCCTTCTGCTGCAGTGAGATCGCCATCGAGGCTACCCGCTGCCCCCATTGCACCAGCGAGCTGCCCAAGGAGTAAGGATATTTCAGCTGAACATAAAGCCGCCCTTCCGGGGGCGGCTTTTGTGTATGCTGATTTTCTTTTATAATATGACGATTCCTGAAATGTGCGGAGCAGATCTTCGCGTCGGCGTGACGGCAACAAAAAACCGCGGAGCATTTCCGCGGTCTTTATTGCCTTTTTACTCAGCCTTCTCAGCCTTGTTAAGAGCCTTGGAGAGACGAGCCTTTTTGCGGTTCGCGGCGTTCTTTGAGATAACGCCCTTGGCGGCCGCTTTATCAATAGCGGAGGTGGTGGCGCTCAGCTGCGCGCTGGCAGCGGTAACGTCCTCAGCCAGTGCGGCGTCAAACTTCTTAACAGAGGTCTTGACTCCACTCTTTACCATGCGATTTTGCAGATTCTTCTTTTCGCTCACCTTAACGCGCTTGATAGCAGACTTGATGTTAGGCAACTTCCTTCACCTCCCGGTTAGACATTCGCTGGCGAATCAGCATTCGGTATTTTAGCACGTGTTCAGATAAAATGCAAGTATTTTTTAAAAATTTTTTTGAAAGGCCTTGCATTTTTTAAAACTTTCTTATATAATCATTACTCGGCACATCCTTGCGTCCTACACCAAGGATAGGACGCCATAAGTCCATGAGGAGGTGAAATGGTCATGAACAAGTACGAACTGGTTTACATCATCGATCCTGCAGTGGAAGAAACTGCCCGTAAGGAACTGATCGAGCGCTACAACGCCCTGATCACATCCAACGGCGGTACTGTAGACAAGGTTGACGAGTGGGGCAAGCGCCGTCTGGCGTATGCCATCAACTACAAGACCGAAGGCTACTATGTACTGGTTTGCTTCCAGGCAGAGAGCGAGCTGCCCCGTGAAATCGAACGCAACCTTCAGATTTCCGAGCCCTGCATCCGTTATCAGATCGTGCGTGTACTGGACAAGCGCAGCAATGTAAAGCCCCGCGCTCCCCGTCCTGTGTACACCCCTGCCAAGGTTGAAACCGTAGCTGAAGCCGTTCAGGAAGAAGCTGCTCCCGTTGAGACCGAGGAAGAACCCGTCATCGAGTAATCGAGGGGGATCCGAGAATGAATAAGTGCTTTTTTATCGGAAATCTTACCCGTGATCCCGAACTGCGTACCATTCCCAGCGGAGATTCTGTGTGCTCCTTCACCATCGCGGTGAACAGGAACCGTCGCAGCAGCGCCGAAGCCGGCCAGCCCGAAGCGGATTTCATCCGTGTCACCGCGTGGCGTCAGCTGGGCGAGAATTGCGCGAAATTCCTGGCCAAGGGCCGCAAGGTCTGCGTCGTAGGTCCCATTTCCGTCCGTACCTATCAGGCGAACGACGGAACGACCCGCGCCAGCCTTGAAGTGCAGGCGGACAATGTGGAATTCCTGTCTTCCAGGAATGACGCTGAAGGTGCTCCCGCCCCCGCAGCCAGTGTGCCTGCCGGCTCCGGCTATGTACAGGTGGACGAAGAAGAACTGCCCTTCTGATCAGGATCAGGGGAATAAATGAAGGAGGAAACGACCATGTCTGAAGATCGTGGTGAAAAGCGTATGCGTCCTCGCGGACGGAAGCCCCGCCGCAAGGTTTGCGAATTTTGCGTAAGCAAGATCGAATACATCGATTACAAGGATGTCAACCGCCTGAGCCGTTCTGTCAACGAACGCGGCAAGATCATGCCCCGTCGTATGACCGGCACTTGCGCAAAGCATCAGCGTCAGCTCAGTGAGGCCATCAAGCGCGCCCGTGCCATCGCGCTGCTGCCCTACTCTGTAGACTGATCACGTGCCAGAAGATCGATTTACGCCGCCGGCTCTGCCGGCGGTTTTTTCTGTGCTCTGACACGCACGAAAAAAGGAGACTGTTCTGAAGACGGTCTCCTTTTGTGATCATACTTCTGTGCCTGTCATTCTTTTGTGATGGCGGTGAGGATCGCTTCCGCGCACGCTGCGGCCGGCCGCTTTCCGCTGTCTACGGTCAGGTCGTATCCGTCCCGCGGGTACAGATATTGATAAGATGCTGCTGCCGAGCCGGGGCAGCGGTCGCCGCGGGCGGCTTCCCGTTCATGCAGTATGCCGGGATCGCATGTGACATGCACTGTGAACAGACCGGTACCGGCGGCTTCGATTGTGGCATTCCAGATGCGTTCGCTGGAGATGACATGGTCGATGACGGTCAGGTCGTTATCCCGCAGGGATGCCGCGACAGCGGCGCACATGGACGGCATGATGTCCCAGATCTCGTCTTCGTAGATCTCCTCTGACGGGCTCATTTTCAAATGATCATCGATGGAGACGATGCCGACGGTCATTCTGCCGGAAAGCATTTCTCTTATCCTCCGGGCAATGGAGGATTTCCCGGAGGAGGAGGGACCGTTCAGCAGGACAGATTTGACGCTGTTCATTTTCTTGCCTCTGAAAATGTTTCGTTTCGTGTCAGTCATTGAGCGGCAGTTCCATCTGGATATCGCAGGGCTCGTCTTCGGCGTATTTCCGGATCGGATCGGCGGAAGGCCTGCAGCCCATCGCCGTGTAGAAATCGATGGTCTCCTTCGCGGAGCAGCAGGACATATAGAGGGCGGAGGCGCCCATCTTTTTTGCTTCTTCTTTTACTGTTTCGATCAGCATCCTGCCGATGCCGCGGCGGCGCTGATCCCGGGACACATGAAAACTGTCCACGATCAGGCGGTTTTTGTTGAGCTTCGGAACGAGCATGATTTCGCCCGCGATATGGTCTCCGTCGAAAGCGCCGTATACGATGAATTCGCTGCTGAGGATCTCGGCGGCTTTTTCCTTTTTGCGCTCGTCCGACCAGGTTTCGGTGAAATACAGGGGAATGAGCTTCAGTTCGCCGTCAACGGGACGGTACACTTCCGTCACCACCTGATAGCGGTCGAAATCCCTCAGGGAATCCATATTGAAATTGCTGCTGTCAACGCGTTTGATCACAATGTCCGTTGAATCATCTGTCATTTTTTTATTTATCCTCTGTTTTTCAGCGTGAGATCACATGCTCCGCCCACAGGGAGATGTCCCTGTTTTCGCGTCCGGTGATCGCTTTATGATACAGTTCATATCCTTCTGGATCATTCTCTTTCAGATAGCGGATGGATTTCTTGCTGCCGAAGTAGAACATATCCCGCAGCAGGAAGTAATCGGTCAGGCTTTCCCACAGGAAGGAGACGGCGCGGTAACTGCCCTCGTCATCGTTCTTTTCAGCCCGCTTCATGGTTTTCCGGATCCAGGAGGTGATGAACTGCTTTTCTTCGTTATCGGTTTTTGAATGAGATGTCACATATTCTTTTACCCGCTGTTTCAGTGCGGCGCCGGTGTCGTCATCCAGCACGATATTCGCGTCATACGCGGTCAGGAAAGCCTCGATGTCCTCTTCCTTTTCCGTCTCTTCCGGGGTGAAGATGAAGCAGTCCAGCTGCACGCCGCCGATGACGCTGTCATCGTGCTTTCTGTCCTTTTTATCCGCGATCACCATGCAGTCAAAATCGCTGAAGTCATCATTCAGGCCGTCGGCGAATGAGCCGTACAGCAGGATGGAACGGGGGTGATAGGTTTCTTTCAGGTAATCAATGATCTCTTTCATCAGGGACTCCTTGGTCTGATTCAAATAAATGCCCCGGACAGGCATGAGTCAGACCTGCCGGGGCAAAAATACCGCGCATCAGCAACTGCTCTTCTTTTTTGTTTCCAGCAGGTAGCCGATGATGCCGCCTACGATACCGCCGATGATATGGGCGCCATAGGCAGTGCCGCTGTCGGGCTGGGTGATGGCCAGATAGATCTGCTCACCGATGTAAACCAGGATCACCAGGATAGTGGTGAGGTTGATGGTATGCTCTTTGCGGATGCCTGTGAAAGAGACCATCAGTATAAACGCGAACACGATGCCGCTGGCGCCGTACATTGCCTTGTTGACAATGACCGCGTACAGACCGGTGACCAGCGCTGTGATCAGCATGGCCAGAAGGATGTTCTTTTTACCGTGCTTTTCCTCCAGAATAGGGCCCAGCAGCAGGATATACAGCATATTGTTTGCCAGATGGGACCAGTCTCTGTGTCCTACGGTATGGGTGAACAGCCGCAGATAGGTGAGAGGATCCCCCCAGCTGCCCCTGCGGACAGCGAACAGATCGGTTTTGAGGCTGTCGCCCGGAATGATCTCGCTCAGCAGCTGTACCAGCACGCACAGCGCAATGAACCCCAGGGTAACGGGGGCGTTGATGGTGATCTTTTTCGGGATGCTTTTGATAAAGTTTCCGAATCTGCCCTTGGATGACATCGTATTTCTCCTTTCGAAAGAGGGAATGATCCTGCCGTCAGCCGGCGTTCAGCAGAAGATACACGCCCAGTCCCAGCAGGGCGATCTGCAGGATGAGGAACACGGGGAAGAACAGCTTGAAATACCAGTGCTGAGTCTTGTGACGCAGCAGCTGCATGCCCAACACACCGCCGAGACCGCCGAAGCAGGCGCAGGAGATGAACAGGGTGCGTTCCTTTACGCGCCACTTGCCCTTTTTAGCGCTTTCCTTGTCCTTTTTCATCAGCAGGAAGCAGGTGAGATTGGTGATCAGCAGTATGACGGCGGCAATGCCGAAAATGAGGGGCTTGTTCATGAGGACCTCCTTGAGGTTTTGTTTATAAACGGATCCGGAGGAGGATCCGTTACCGGATGAGCAGTATTTCCAGCTCCTTCCGGGATGCATCCGGGAAAAGAGACTGTGCCTTTGAAAGGATCTTTTCTTTGATCTCCTCCGGGTCTTCATCGCAGGCGGAAGTGATGAATTCTTCCCCCCACAGGCTTTCAGGAGTGGCATATACGCTTACATGCCAGCCGAAGGGGAAGCCCTTGCTGTTCAGACGCTGGCGGAAATCCTTGACGGTGAGATAGGTCTTCATTTCGAGGCCGGTCACGGTGCCGGCGAAATTTTTTTCGCCGCCCGCGCCGAATCCGGCCCGCTGTTTCAGCTGCGGGGCGAGCCATTCATTCCTTTCAGCGAACAGATCCATGATCCTCTTTTCGCGGTACGAGGCTTTTCCGTCTTCCCAGCGGTCATCAAAGCTGAAACCGTTCCTGCGCATGGCGGCGAAGGCGGGAAACCACTCCAGAGAGATGAAAGCGGATTTGTTCTGAAAGAACTTGCCGTAGGCGGCCTTCCGGCTGTCGGCAATCACCCGGCGCCATTCCCAGGGATCCCTTTGAGGATCACCGGTCCACCAGTCTTCAGCCAGAGTACGTTCCTCCAGAGAAAAACCGGGCACGCTGCCCCGGAAGTACGGCAGAAATCCCCATTCATTGATGAGGTCGAGAGCCTCACCGGCGGTTTTGATCCGCAAAGGGTCATCCGCGTTCAGACCCCGGAGCACCCAGGTGTCTTCTGTTTTCTCCATGCCGGTCCCTGCCTTTCGGTACTATTATATCAAAGTGTACCGCCTGATTCAATGACAATTTGCCATCCGCGGACAGAGATATCCCCGGCAGGCACGGATGGCCGCCGGGGACAGGAGATCCACAGAGCGATATATTTCTGACGCGGCAGACGGATCTTAAGCGGAGGATCAGTTGCGCAGGGAATGAAGCGGCGCGGGGATGCGCCCGCCCCGGGCGATGAACTCCTCACTGGAGAAGGGCGAGACGGGAATGATGGGGGCGCGGCCGAAGAGCCCGCCGAACTCTACTGTGTCGCCCACGCCCTTGCCGGGAGCGGGAATGACGCGGACGGCGGTGGTCTTGTTGTTGATCATGCCGATGGCGGCTTCATCCGCGATGATGGCGCTGATGGTGGAGGCGGGGGTATCGCCGGGAATGGCGATCATATCGAGGCCCACGGAGCATACGCAGGTCATGGCTTCCAGCTTGTTGAGGCTCAGGGCGCCGCAGGCGGCGGCGTTGATCATGCCGATGTCCTCGCTGACAGGGATGAAGGCGCCGGAAAGGCCGCCCACATGGCTGCTGGCCATGACACCGCCCTTCTTGACCGCGTCATTCAGCAGGGCAAGCGCCGCGGTGGTACCGTGAGCACCGCATTTTTCAAGCCCCATTTCCTCCAGGATGTGCGCCACGCTGTCGCCGACCGCGGGAGTGGGGGCCAGGGAAAGATCCACAATGCCGAAGGGCACATTCAGACGGCGGCTGGCTTCCTGCGCCACCAGCTGGCCCACACGGGTCACCCGGAAGGCGGTGCGTTTGATGGTCTCAGCTACCACATCAAAGGGCTGTCCCTTCACGCTTTCCAGCGCGGTCTTTACCACGCCGGGCCCGCTGACGCCCACGCTGACCGCGCAGTCGCCCTCGCCGGGGCCCCAGAAGGCGCCCGCCATGAAGGGGTTGTCCTCCACGGCGTTGGCGAACACCACCAGTTTGGCGCAGCCGAAACCGTCTGTGTCCTTTGTCTTTTCCGCCAGCTCCCTGATCTTTTCGCCGCACAGCTTCACGGCATCCATATCGATGCCGGCGCGGGTGGAGGCCACATTGACGGAGGAGCAGAGCAGATCTGTCTCGCAAAGAGCTTCGGGAAGAGACCCGATGAGCCGTCTGTCCGCGGCGGTCATGCCCTTGGGCACCAGGGCGGTATACCCGCCGATAAAGTCAACGCCCACTTCCTTGGCGGCCCGGTCCAGCGCTTTCGCCACGCCGATGGGAGAGGAGAGGGCGCCTGTGATGAGGGAAACGGGGGTGACGGAGATGCGCTTGTTCACGATGGGGACGCCGAACTCCCGTTCGATGTCCTGACCGGTCTTCACCAGATGTTCCGCCTGCTTCGTGATGCGGTCGTACACCTTGTCGCACAGCCGCTTTTCATCATCGCTGACGCAGTTGAAAAGGGATATGCCCATGGTGATGGTGCGCACATCCAGCTTTTCGCGGTCGATCATCCGCAGAGTCTGTAAAATCTCACCTGTGTTTATCATGGCCGCACCTCGTCAGATCTGATGCATGGATTCGAAGATCTCGCTGCGCTGGATGCGGATCTGCAGCTTCAGCTCCTCGCCCAGAGCGTTCAGGGAATCCGTCAGCCCTTCGAAGGAGCAGTCGGGGGCGGTGACATCCACCACCATGATCATATTGAAATAGCCGTCCACGATAGTCTGGCTGATATCCAGGATATTGACTTCATGCTGCCACAGCACATTGCTGACACGGGCGATGATGCCCTTGCAGTCGATGCCGAGGACCGTGACGACAGCCTTTGAAAGTGTACTCATAACGCTACCACCTTTTCCGGATTTACGCGGTCTATTTTATCCCTTTTCGTAAAAGTTGTAAAGCATCCCGTAAAGGTATTATGAAAGAAGATAAGTTGTGGTATAATCGGGAGCGGCACCTCTCATGAAAGGAACAGGGCATGAACGGATGACGGATACTGACGGTATCAGGATGGTGGTAAGCGATCTGGACGGAACGCTGCTGGATGAAAAGGGCGCTCTTCCGGAGGGCATGTTTGATGAGATCGGGCGGCTGAAGGAGAAGGGCATCGCTTTCTGCGCGGCGTCCGGGCGGCAGTACGCCAATATGCGGCGGATGTTCAGCGGCGTGTGGCGGGACATCTCCTTTATATGCGAAAACGGATGCCTGGTGAAAAGGGGCGATGAGATACTTTCCGCCTCCCGGATCGGGAAGCAAATGGCAGAGGAACTGATCCGTGATATCCGCGACGCCGGCATGCAGGTGCTGATGAGCCTGCCGGAGTGCACTGTCATGTTCGCGGACGCAGACCGGTCCTTTACGGATGATATCATCTACCGTCTGCGGAACACCGCGGCGATCGCGGAGGATCCCTTCATGTATGCCGGAGAATACATCAAGATATCGGGCTTTTATGACGGAGACATCCTTCCGCTGTCGAAACCGCTGCAGGAGAAATGGCAGGGCAGGATCCACGCCGATGTGGCGGGGAGGAGCTGGCTGGATTTCACACCCGTCAACAAGGGGGACGCGCTGAAACTGCTGTGCCGGGAAACGGGCATTGATCCCGCGTCCGTCATGGCGTTCGGGGACCAGTTCAATGACCTGGCCATGCTGAACCTGTGCGGGCATCCCTGCCTGTCGCCCCGGGCGCCGGAGGAGGTCAGGGCGTGCGGGATCCCGGTGACGGACAGCGTATTCGACAAAATCAGGCAGTTGTGATATACTGTAAACGGAAAGGTTTGCGTCTCTGACGCGGATGATGGACTGATATTGCAACCGCGGCTGCGGCTGAACGGCGCCGGCCGGGAAACGGGGAGCGCGACGGAGGAAAAATATGACGGAAAATACGGTATCCATCTGGGATTATCAGGGAAAAAGGATCCACATGATCGGCATCGGCGGCTCTTCCATGAGCGGCCTGGCTGATATGCTGATAAAGGAAGGCTATACTGTTACCGGCAGCGACAAAACCCTGTCTCACGCGGTCGAAAGGCTGCGCGAAAATGGCGTTACCGTGCATATCGGGCATTTCCCGGAGAATGTGCATGGAGCGGATCTGCTGGTCTATTCCGCCGCCATTCCGACGGATAACCCGGAGCGGGAGGAAGCGTCCAGGCTCGGCATCCCGCAGATGGAACGCGCTGTGCTACTGGGTCAGCTGATGCAGAGGCACGATGTGAGGATCTGCGTGTGCGGCGCTCATGGAAAGACTACCACCGCCTCCATGATCTCCCAGTGTCTGTGTGAAGCGGGGGCGGATCCCGCCGTGTCCATCGGCGGCAGGCTGGATGCCATCGGCGGCGGCAGCCGTGTGGGCAGCAGGCACGTTTTTGTGGCGGAGGCCTGTGAATTCAACAGGAGCTTCCTGCATATGTTCCCCACCCTGGCGGTGGTGCTGAATATCGACGCGGACCATCTGGACTGCTACGGCGATATCGAGCATGTGGAGGAAGCCTTCGGCCAGTTCCTGTCCCTGCTGCCGGAGGGCGGCATCGCGCTGGGTTGGGGCGAGGACCCGCGGGTGCTGCGCCTGTTCTCCGCGCTGGAGAAGGGCCGCAGGACCTATACCTTCGGCATGGGGGAACAGAATGACTACTATCCCGCCGATCTGGTGATGGAATACGGCTGCGGTTCCTTTGATGTGATGGTCCGCGGCGAAAAGAAGGGGCATATCGACCTGCAGGTGGGCGGAGAGTTCAATGTCACCAATGCTCTGGCTGCCTTTGCCGCCGGCACCCTTTACGGGGCGGACGCGGAGCAGGTGTGCGCCACCCTCAGCGATTTCACCGGCGCTCACCGCAGGGATGAGTATACCGGTATGATCGACGGCGTGAAGATGTATCACGATTACGGACACAACCCCGCCGAAATGGCCGGAGCGCTCCATGTGTCCCGCATGAAGGAGCCGAAACGCCTGTGGGCCGTGATGCAGCCTCATACCTACTCCCGCGTGAAGACGCTGTTTGACGGATATCTCACCTGCACGAAGGAAGCGGATTTCACCCTGGTGACCGATATCTATGCAGCCAGAGAGCACGATCCCGGCGATATCAACAGCCGGATGGTAGTGGACGGGATGCGTCAGCACGGGATCGACGCGGTGCTGACTCCCACCTTTGAGGATACAGAGGCCTATCTGCGCGCGCACTGGCAGCCCGGTGATTTGGTGCTGACCATGGGCTGCGGCAATATCAACCTGCTGAACGAGCAGATGCAGGAACACGGGGACACGAAAAAGGACTGAGAACGGTCGCGGACGGAGGAGCAGGCATGGGTGAGTGCAGGCGTAAAAGTGT
The DNA here is from genome assembly GCA_017577285.1 of Clostridiales bacterium. Classification (GTDB taxonomy): domain Bacteria; phylum Bacillota; class Clostridia; order Christensenellales; family Aristaeellaceae; genus ZC3RG03. The sequence goes on along the minus strand of PITV01000002.1, from coordinate 24,326 downwards.
AAAACGGGCTTTGTTCAGCGCGCTCTGTCTGCTCCTGTGCCTTATTATGACTGTGCCGGGGCTGGGGGATGAGACCCTGCCGGCGCAGGAGGAAACGCGCCTTTCGGAGCAGTTTGCCGGAAGGATCGCCGCCGGGGAACGGCTGGCGGTGCAGGTGAGGGGCTTTCAGTTCCGCCGGCTGCGCACGCTGACCGACAAGGGAAAAGCGCTGGTGAACCGGCTGCTCTCCGATGCCTCCGTCACCCTTTATATCTCCGGTGACGGCAGCGGTTTTTCTCTGGAAAAGGGAAACACGGTATATATCGACTTTTCACAGAAAACGCAGGGAGACGCTGTGATCACCCGGGTCAACGGGGGAGAACTGATCACCGGCGGGCCGGTCATCGATACCGGATACGGCGAGACCTTCGGGTATATCTCTTTCTTGGATGACTGGCCTCATCTGATGGCCAGGATCGCCCGGAAAGCCAGAGCCTATAAAAAGACATCCGAAAAGGAAACGGATACCTTCTTCAGTCATGTGGGCTCCATGAAGAGCAGAGCGGTCTATGAGCTGGATGGCCTGCAGGCCGGAGAACTGCTGAGCTATGTGCTGAGACTGACCGGTGATTTTCCGCCGTCCCCGGTCACGAGAGATTACCTCGCGCAGATCGTTTTCGCGGAGAAGGTGACCTTCACTGTTTATAAAGACAGGAACGGCACGCCGGTGGCATTTGAGCTGAGCGGCGATGTCACCTATATGGAAAAGCCCCGCGCTTTCAAAATGTACCTGGCGGCGAACAGCGGCGGGCTGACCTTCTCTCTCGCGTCCAAGGCGAAATCGGGCAATGACAATTGCAAGCATACCCTGTGGATGGAGCGGAAGATCTCCGGCCAGACGGTCACCTGCACCGGCGGGGAGGATCTCACATGGCGGCTGGGCAGCGAGAAGACCGTGACCGGGATGACTTTCAGCCTGACGGACAAAATGAAGAACGGCACGGAAACCATCAGCGGAACGATCCGCAGGACGGAGACGAAGGACGGAAAAGAGACATCCCTGACCGTCAAGCCGGATCTGAAATATACCGGCGGCACGGGGAGCGGAAGCGTGGATGTGGTGCACCGGACCGGTGAGACCATCGATATCAGCGCAGATCTTTCTGTGACCTTCGGCTTTGAGCGGGAGCCCGGAAGGGAGGAGGCCTCCCTTGTGTTCGCGAACGGGGCGGATGTGTACGCGGAGCTGCTGCGGTCCTTTGCCCGCCTTATGAGCGGTGAACCGCAGGAGGACCGGATGCTGCTGGCCCATGAACTGCGCACTGCGGACTGGATGGCCATGGGGCCTGTCCTGACGGAAGCGCCCGCGGAAGAGAATGACGCGGATTCGTTCTTTGTGCGTTAAGCGGTGCCCGGCGAAAAACGGTCCGGGATCCCCTGTCTGAATGAATACGGCTCACACCTGAAAAGGAGATGAAGCATATGAAGCATACGGAAAAGCGCCTCGCGGCTCTTGTGCTGGCACTGTGCATGGCGGCATGCCTGCTCCCCTGCGCGGGCCTCGCGGCGGATTATGAACTGACAGAGAAGCTGATGAAGCAGCCCACCGGCTCGGCTTATGATGTAAAGGGCATCTTTACTGTAAGGGGCGCGGAAATGGGCTGGCCGCTGGACCGCGTTTTCAGCGCGATGAAGGAATGGAACGGCGCAGATTTCCGCCTGAGCGGGACGGGCACCACCGTCAAGAAGAACGGGATCAGCTGCTATGATATGGATACCGGCATCGCGGTGACCGGTCATAACGGAGCGGAAATGTTTTCCCTGCGGATCCTGAACAACAACGATCAGGTGGCGTTCGGTTCATCCCTGACCAGCGATCAGTTCTGGGGCTTTGAAAAGGACGGTCTGATCAGCATGCTGGTCAATACCGGGATCATCGGAGAGGGTGCCGCGACGGTGCTGCGCGTCCTTTCGACCGCCGGAAATGACAGCATGGACGCGGCGCTCGGCGCCGTCATCGAGGAAGCGGGCTTCTGGATGTCCGATTACTGCAGAGTGGAACAGGAAAACGGCCAGATCACGCTGATCTACACCGTGCCCGGCCGGGCCCTTGCCAATGAACTGGCAGCGGTGCTGGAACAGCTGCGTCAGGATGAGGAAGCCGCGCTGTGCCTGCAGCCTGTGCTCGGACAGGAAGCGTGGGATATGCTGCTGGGAGAAGGCAGTGAGGAACTGGATCTGAGGGGCATGAAGATCGACGGGAGCGCGGTGCTCATCCGCACCTATGATACCGCCGCAAACCTGACCCGTCTGGACGCGGAGCTGCCCTTCCCGGAGGGAGTACCGCTGCGGTATGTATCCCTGACAGTGACTCCGCTCAAGGACGGGGATGTATATGATATCACCCTTACCCCGCTGTCCGGAGAGGTCGAGAAGATCACTTTGCAAAAGATCGCGTCCGGCTGGCAGGGTGCTTACGCCCGCGGGGAACGCGCTTTCGGTTTTGTGTGGGAGGAGAAGACCGGCGCCACTTCCTATGACCGTTCGAAGGATCAGATGACGCAGGATGTGAGCTTCTGCCTCAGCATCCTTCCCGCGGACGGGAATGACATCCACAGCATGAAAGTGACCTGCGATCTGCACATGTACAGCGCTTCCGGCAGGACCACCGCCCTGTATATGACAGGCGAACTGAGGCTGACGGATGAAACGGCGGGAAGCGGGGCGATGCTCTCCTTCAGCGGAAACTGCATGACCGGCACCCAGACGGCGGCGATCAGCAGCCTCACGGTGAACTGGATCGACAGTGATCCGGCAGCCGCGGCGGCGCTGATGGATATGCTGGACAGCGCGCTGTCCGGCGGGAAAAACTGAGAGAAGGCAGATCGATCCCGTACGGAACGGCGGCGGCATTCCGCTGCCGGTGTCAACAAATTTTACAAAAGCGGTTGACAAAAGGGGATGCCCTCTGCTATAGTTATCCGCGTGGTCCGCGGCGGGACTACGAAAATTTGAAAGAAAGGAGGCCGCAAAGATGAAAATGAACGCTGTTCTGAATGCCCGAGTTGAGATGGTATCTGTATGTCCGCGCGGCCGACTGTAATACGCACGCATCTTTTTGTGCGGTGAGAAACGGCTTGTCTGCGGACGGGCCGTTTCTTTTGTTTCCGGTCATTCCGGCCTGTCTGAAGTGTTCCGGCGGGGGAGGGGAATACCCGCGGACGGGGAGAAATGATATATCTGCCTGATCTGTCTTTATAGTACAAAGGAGAAAACTGTCATGAATTCCAAGAAGCCTCATCTGATGAGGCAGCTGATCTTCAAGAATAAAAGATATTTCGGCGGCGCCCTGGTCTTCACGCTGGCGGCGGTGGTGATCGATTTTATCACCCCTGTGCTGCTGGCGGAGACACTGGATATTTATATCGGGGCCGCCGGAGAAAACGCGAAATCCCATCTGCCCGGATTTATGCAGCAGATCGTTGAAGGCCTGGGCGGAAAGGACTATATGTCATCCCATCTGTGGATGATGGGACTTGTGCTGGTGGCCCTCAGCGTGCTGGGCGGGCTTTTCTCGTATTTCAAGGGCCGCTGGCAGGCGGTCGCCGGCGAAAACATCTCCATGCACCTGAGAGAGCAGCTGTACGATCATGTGCAGCATCTGCCCTTTTCCTATCATGTGAAGGCAGAGACCGGCGATCTGATCCAGCGCTGCACCTCCGATGTGGAAACGGTGCGCCGTTTCCTCTCTGGCCAGCTGCTCAATGTGTTCAACTGCGTGCTGAGCGTGGCGGTTGCCGTGTTCTATATGGTGCGCGAGGATCTTACCGTGGCGCTCTTCAGCATGATCATGGTGCCCGGACTGTTCTTCTTTGCCTGGCTGTTCTTCAAGTGGGTCAGTAAGACCTTCAAGGATGCCGATGAGGCGGAAGGAAAGATGAGCAATGTGCTGCAGGAGGACCTGACCGGTGTGCGCGTCGTGCGCGCTTTCGGAAAACAGGAGGACGAGGTCGAGAAATTCGACGGCGTCAGCAGCGATTACCGCAAAAAGAACTTCAAGATCTGCAGACTGCTGGCCGTGTACTGGGCGGGCGGAGACCTGCTCAGCATGACCCAGAGCATGATCACCCTGCTGGTGTGCGTGTATTTCGCCTGCAGGGGCGTGATCACCGTGGGTACCGTGACCATCTTCACCACCTATGTGTGGAAACTGGTATGGCCGATCCGTCAGCTGGGACGCATCCTGTCTGACGCCGGAAAGAGCGGCGTGGCCCTCAAGAGGATCAGCGAGGTGCTCACCGAGCCCGCCGAACCGGAGGAACCGGATGCCGTGAAACCCTCCCTGAAGGGCGATATCGTGTTTGACGATGTTTCCTTCGGCTATGAAGAGGGCAGAGATGTGCTGTCTCACATGTCCTTCACCATCCCCGCGGGCAAAACCGTGGCCATCCTGGGCGCCACCGGCAGCGGAAAAAGCACTGTGGTGCAGCTGCTGCAGCGGCTGTTCGCGCCCAAGTCGGGCAGGATCACCATCGGTGGAGAGGATATTCAGCAGATCGACCGGATCTGGCTGCGCTCCCGCGTGGGCCTGATCCTGCAGGAGCCCTTCCTGTTCTCCCGCACCCTGAAGGATAATGTGACCATCGCCGCCGCCGATCCCTCTGAGCAGGAGATCGAAGCCGCTGTCAATGATGCCGCCGCGAAGGAATTCATCCTTTCCAGCGACAAGGGCTGGGACACTCTGGTGGGCGAGAAGGGCGTCACCCTGTCCGGCGGGCAGAAGCAGCGTGTGGCTATTGCCAGAACGCTCATGAAGGAGAATGATATCCTGATCTTTGATGACTCTCTTTCCGCGGTCGATACGGAGACCGATGCCCAGATCCGTCACGCGCTGAAGCAGCGCAGTCAGGATACCACCACCATCATCATCTCTCACCGCGTCGTCACCCTCAGCCAGGCGGATCTGATCCTGGTGATGGAGGACGGACGCGTCACACAGCAGGGAACGCATGAGGAACTGATGAGCGTTCCCGGCCTGTACAGCCGTATCTTTAATATCCAGAGCGCTCTGGAAGATGAGTTCAGGGAGGACAACCAAATGGAAGTCCCCGCTTCTTCCGGCGCCTGCCCTGCGATCGAAAAGGCAGGTGAGTAATATGCAGCAGACAGAAGAAAAGGATTATACGCAGAAATTCAGTTTATCCCTGTGGAAGAACATCATGCACTACGCAAAGGATTACTACGGACATCTGCTCCGCCTCATCCTCTGCATGGCGGCCTGTGCCGTGTGCGATGTGATCTTTCCCCTGATGAGCAAGTATGCCATCGACCATTTTATCAAGGAACAGACCACAGAGAACCTGTGGGTGTTCTGCCTCGGATACGGCGTGCTGATCGCCGTGGAAGTGTTCTTTATCTACCGTTTCCTGTACCTGGGCGGCGAGATCGAGTGCGGCGTGTGCTACACCATCCGCAGACAGGGCTTCAGGAAGCTTCAGGAACTGCCCTTCAGCTACTATGACACCATGCCTGTGGGCTACCTGATGAGCAGGATGACCAGCGATGCCCAGCGCCTGGCCGAAACCATCGGTTGGAGCCTGCTGGATCTGGTATGGGGCGCCGTCATGATCGTGCTGAGCCTTATCACCATGTTCATTCTGCTGCCAGGCGTCACGCTCATCGTGCTGCTGGTGGTGCCGCCTCTGGCGCTCATCAGCTGGAAGTTTCAGCAGAAGATCCTGCATTCCTACCGCAAGGTGAGGAAGACCAACAGCGAGATCACCGGCTCCTTCAATGAGGGCATCATGGGTGCCAAGACCACCAAGACGCTGGTGCGCGAGGAACGCAATATGGAAGAGTTCACACAGCTCACCCACCGCATGAAGCGCTCCTCCGTCAGCGCCGCGTCCCTCTCCGCCCTGTACCTGCCCATCGTCACCTCCATCGGCTCCATCGCCACCGCCTATGTGCTGTGGAAGGGCGGCTCCATGGTGGCTGCCTCGGCCATTGAAGTGGGCACGCTGGTGGCGTTCGTCAGCTATACCATGCAGCTGTTTGAGCCTATCCGCAATATAGCCGGCACCTTTGCCGATATGCAGAGCGCCCAGGCTGCCGCGGAGCGCGTCATCACCCTGCTGCAGACCGAGCCCGACATCGTGGACAGCAAAGAAGTGGAAGAGGTATTCGGTGACAACTTCCATCCGAAAAAGGAAAACTGGCCTGAACTCCACGGTGACATCGAGTTCCGTCATGTGGATTTCCAGTACAAGAAGGGCGACAAGGTCCTTTCAGATTTCAACCTCAGCGTGAAGCAGGGCCAGACCATCGCGCTGGTGGGACCCACGGGCGCCGGAAAGAGCACCGTTGTGAACCTGCTGTGCCGGTTCTATGAGCCTACCGCGGGCGAGATCCTCATTGACGGCGTGGATTACCGTCAGCGCAGCCAGCTGTGGCTCCAGAGCCATCTGGGCTATGTGCTCCAGGAGCCTCACCTGTTCTCCGGCACCATTGCCGACAACATCCGCTACGGAAAGCCTGAAGCCACCGATGAACAGGTGCACGAGGCGGCACGCATGGTGAACGCCGAGAACTTCATCCTGAAGATGGAGAACGGCTATGAGACCCAGGTGGGCGAGGGCGGAGGACGCCTGTCCACCGGCGAGAAGCAGCTGATCTCCTTTGCCAGAGCGATCCTGGCGGATCCCGCCATCTTCGTGCTGGATGAAGCCACCTCCTCGGTGGATACTCAGACCGAAATGATCATTCAGAACGCCATTTCCAAGGTGCTGACCGGGCGTACATCCTTCATTATCGCCCACCGTCTTTCCACCGTGCGCACGGCGGACCGGATCCTTCTGATCCGCGACGGTAAGATCGCCGAGAGCGGCACTCACCGTGAACTGATCGCGCTGAAGGGTGAGTACTACAAGCTGTATACCAACCAGTTCACAGAGGAGCGCGCCATGGAGATCCTGGCTGCGAAGGAAAAGACCGAGTGATCCGGCGGTATGCTGTGACAAGTGAATGAATAACAAAGGACGCCGTCCGCATTTGGACGGCGTCTTTTCATATCTGCTGTTATATGGTTTTTATACGGAAAGGTATTCCTCCCGGGATGAACTCAGCCTTCGGGAACGGGAGAGGGTGCGGGCCGTGCCGTGGGCACGGCTGTCGGGGCCGCTGTCGGGACGGGGGAAGGCGTGGCGGTGGGTGCCGGTGTGGGGGTGGCGTTCGCCTCCTCCACGATGCGGTAGAGACACTGCAGCGTGGATCTGTTGGCGCGGCCTGTCACTTCCAGACCGTTGGCCCGCTGGAAGGCCTTTACGGCCTTTTCGGTGCCTTCCCGGAACTGGCCTGTGACGGTGCCGGTATAGTAGCCCATTTCCTTCAGCTTCATCTGCAGCCAGTAGACGGTCTCGCCTTCGGATCCCACCTGCAGGGTCTTGATCTCGCCCTCCGGGATCTTTGTGCCGTCATAAACAGGGTAGGGCGTGGGGGCCGGCGTGGTCCGGGGCGCGTAGCGGGAGGAATCGTAGGAGCCGGGCTGGATGGCGTAGATCAGCTCGGGATCCGCGGGGGCGTCATCGTGGATCCACACCTGCATGCCGGACTTGGCGTGCTCATAGATCCACTTGGCATCGGCAACGGTCAGACGGATGCAGCCGTGGCTGCCCCTCTTGCCCAGCCCCTTCAGGCTGTTGACCTTCAGGGTGGAATCATCGCTCGCGTCGGAATACAGCACGCTGTGGAAGGCGATCTCGGCGTTGATCCTGGTCCAGTAGCGGGCCTGTCCGCCGCCCCAGGTGGGGAACTCGCAGTACTTGGCCCGGCGTCCGGTAAGGGTGAAGGTGCCCAGCGGGCTGGGATAGGTCTTGGTGCCGGTGGCGCACAGGAAGGCGCGGTCCAGGATATCATACTTTTCTGTTTCGTTATCGTACTTCCACACCTTTGTCACCTGATTGGCCACATCCACCTCGAACCAGTAGGCGGTGGGGGTGGGCTTGGGAGAGGGACGGGGAGTGGATGCCGAGGCGGGATTGGCCTCGGGATCGTTGAACAGGATCTCCCAGGTCATCTCGTCCACGCTGCCGGTCTGCTTCAGACCGTTGAGCCGCTGGAATTCCTTGACGGCCGCCTGGGTGTTCTTATAGTACCCGGAAGTATTTTTGTAGAAAGTGAAATAGCCCAGCTCGCGAAGGCGCTGCTGCACCCGTTCCACATTCTTGCCCTCGGAGCCGTAGGCGAGCGTGCCGGGGAAAGCGGTAACGGGGGCGGGCGTGACGCCGGCGGGGAGCGGCGTGGGAGTGACGGCCTGAGGCGCGCCGATATCGGAATAGAGGAGGGCCAGCGTATCCACATCGGCCTTTCCGGTCACTTCCAGGCTCCATGCCTTCTGGAAGGATTTGACACTGTCCCGGGTGTGGCCGTAGTAGCTGCCGGTCACGTTGTAGGAGTAGTATCCCAGCTCTTTCAGCCTGTTCTGCAGCCGCTTTACGCACTCGCCGCTGTCACCGTAGGCCAGGGGCAGATAGCAGGGGCCGTAGATGATGGTCTGGGTATCGGAATCGGCGATGCCCGTCTCTTCCAGCCCGTACACGTGCTGCACCTTTTTGACGGCGGAGCGGGTCACCTCGGCATATTTGCCTGAAAGGGGGCCCGAATAGTAGCCGGTCTCCTTCAGCCTGGTCTGCAGGGCGAGAACGGCGTCGCCGGTATCCCCGTACTGCAGTACCTCATAGAACTGCAGCGGTTCATCCGCTTCCTCGCACAAAGCGCATGCGCAGAGCAGGAGAGAAAGGATGAGAGCCGTCAGCGAAAGGACTTTTTTTGCACTTGATTTCATATCAGAGACCTCCGGTCACAGGAATTTTCAGGTAAGAAACGGTCAATCGATCCGGTTTTCGCCGCGCGTGTCCGTATCCGCGGCCGCGCGTTTTCTGAATACCGCCAGTTTGCTGGCGAAATAGTTGAAGATGACCACCAGCACGGTGGAAATGATCTTGGCGGCCGCGGGGCCGGTGATCACGAACAGCAGGGCGTACACGATCAGCTCGATCAGGATGAAGCTGACCACCCGGGCCAGGGCGAAGCGTCCCAGTTCCCGGAGGGCCCTCCCGCCCTTCTCGGTGCTGCGGAACACGAAGACCTTGTTGGTGACAAAGGCGAAGAGGACGGCGCAGATCCAGCTGATCAGCTGACACACCAGCCCCAGCACGATCATGCGGGTGGAGCCGTGCAGCACGCTGTCAGGCGTGATCCATACGCCGAAGAGCACGCCGGCGAGACGCTGCCACAGGGTGAAATCCCCCTCCGGCGTTTCCGCCTTGCGCACGCCCAGAACGGACGCCGCGATGAAATAGGTGACGAGGCTCACCAGCGTGGTGAGCACGCCGAAGATGAGATAATTGACGATCTCGGCGATCTTTTCCCGGCTGTCCAGGGCGCCGGGCATTTTTTCCTTGAATATCTTTTTCAGTATCTTTTCCGCCAGATCTGTGCATCCGGACAGGACGGAATCAACAGCTCTTGTGATCTTACTCATGATCTGCGCCCGTGACAGCCGCTCTGATCACGGACTCCTCCCGCAGTGAATTTTCCAGGGTATCGCCCTTGTCGCCTCTGGCATAGCCGGCACTCAGCACATCGGACAGGGGACAGGTGACGGGGATCTTCCTGTTTTTCGCACTCAGGTAACTGAAGGTTTCCCCGTCCATGGCCACCACGGTGACATTCTGAAATTTCATGGTGCCGGCGTGCAGGATCCGCACAGGGCGGTTGTGCGTCAGGGAATAGCGCAGGAAGCGTTCTGTCAAAAGATCAGCTCCTTCTTGATACGGATGACCGGAGAGATCCGGCGCCGGGGAAACGGGCGGTTTTCAGGGATCGACCTTCCAGATGCATATCCTCTCCCACCAGTTTTCGCCGCGGCCTTCATACACCGGCTCATACATTTCGTTCAGCGCGTCCTCGTTGATGATGAGCCCTTCGGACTCGTAGGAATAGAAATCGACATAGATGTAATCCACACCGTATTTCCCGATCACATCGGTGTTTGAGGCGGGATCGGCGTAGAAGCGGCGTATGTCATCATGCCGCTGCTGTGTATCGAAGCCGTGCCAGTACAGCCACAGATCGGGACCGCACACCACAGTGCGGCCTGCCAGGGCGGAGGCGGGGTCGATGTGATTCTGCCAGGCGGTGATGAATACGGAGTGCTCGGGGGTGTTGTGCTCGATAAAATCCGCCGCTTCCACCTGACAGGTGCTGAAGGTCTGAAAATCGCTTTTGCATTCCCTTGCGATGGACAGCGAGCCGGTGGTGAAGAAAACGATGCAGGCCAGCACTGCCAGCGCCCAGCGCCCCCGCAGACCCTTCAGCTTCCCGAAGATCTGCACGGCATAATCCGCCGCGATGACGGCGCACAGCATGTACCACACATAGAAAAGCTTGTTGTTGTCATATTCGTTGGGCTGGAACCGTATAAATTCCGCGGGAATGAAGACGGCGAAAGCGCCGCATGCCAGCATGCGCCGGCGCGGATCCTTTTCCAGCAGCGCGATGAGCAGCAGCAGGAAGGGGAGACCGATATTCTTGATATAGAACCACAGGTAGCCGTCCCGCATCCCGTCCCCGCCGGCGTTGTTCACCCAGTTGAACTGCAGGGAAAGAAAATGATCGCTGGAGGCGGTCTGGCTGAAGGTCCAGGTCAGCAGCTGGGGCAGGCACAGGACGGCCGCGGCCGCGCCGTAGACGGCCCATTCCGCCAGACGGCGGAGGCGGCTTCCGGAATGATCCAGGATGATGTCTGCCGCGCACAGGCCGGCGCCTATCCCGGCGGGGATGAAAAAGCAGAATAGCGGTATGTCGATATCCTCAGCATCGCTCCGGCTGTCAAACAGCCTGCAGATGACGGAGCGGTTCTTCAGCAGCGCCATCAGGATCACGCAGCCCAGCAGACCCAGGAACAGCCCTGTACGCAGGCGCTGTCTCCCTCCTGTCAGGAACTGATCGTACAGCAGGATGCCGGCACTGGCGAGGGCCAGAGCCAGGAAGGAATGGGTGTGCACCATGGGCAGCATGCCGCCCCATACGCCGAGCAGGATCACCAGACGCGGATCCGCGGGCGTCCATCTGCCGGACACGGTCGAGGTTTCCTGCGGTTCCGGCAGGAGGCCTTCATCAAAACGGCGCGCGGAGGCGAACTCCCACAGCAGGTACAGGCAGGGGAGCAGCTGGCACCAGCCGCCCAGCGTGGTGCGCTGGGGGATCATCATATCCGCGATCACATTGCTCCAGCGCAGATTGTAGGTGCCGAATTCGGCGTGGTTCGCGGGGGTCTGGTACCATCCGTCCAGAATGATCTCCAGCCGCTGCAGAAGACCGGCGCCGGACTGCAGCTCATTGTCCGCGCCCGAGCCCAGCCTTGCCCCGGCCATATCCAGGCTGTAGAAGAAGCCCAGACCGCCGTTGATGAAGAACAGCAGGCAGCTGAGTACAGCAACGCTCTTTTTGCCGCCGATGCGCTCCGCCAGAAGGATGAACCCCGAGAAGGTGAGCAGCATCATGATGATGCCGGGAAAGTCCACGGCAAACTGAAGACTGGCGCCGAAGAGCATGAATGTGGCGGACAGGCTGTCCGTCAGGAAGGGATAGGAGAGCAGTTCTCCCGGAAAGATGCTGTAATCCACGGGCACTTTCGCGTTCCGGAAGGAGGTGATGATGCCCAGATGCAGATTCAGATCGCCGTAGGTGCTCTGCCCCACGTGCAGGGTGCCGTCCACCGGCATGACATTGTGGGTAATCTGCAGATATCCGCCGATCAGCGTCAGGGGAAGGGCGGTGCACAGAAGCGCCGTCAGCAGGCGTTTTTCCTTTTCATCCCATGCGCGGGCTTTGCCCGGCGCCTTCAGCAGCAGGCATACGCAGCACAGGATCAGGAGCGGGAGCAGCGAGTACAGGTGCGCCCGCAGGGAAAATTCACACAGATAGGCGGAAAGATAGGGAAGCCACATTTCCAGAATGATGCCCAGCGCGAGCCCGAGCCAGATACGGGCCAGAAAGCGGACGCGGGGCAGCATGCAGCGGATGATGAGGATGCCGCCGGCCATGTACACCAGCATGAAAAGAACAGACAGGATCACACCCATGACTGACAGCCTCCTTTCTTTCCGTATACATTCCGTTATTATAATGGAAAAGACAGTTTTTGACAACTGTATTTCGAAAATATTACAGAATTTTTACAATCCGATACGGATGTATTATGCTGCCCCGGACGCACTGAAAAGAAATTTTAACAGACGCGGGAATAAAAGCGTTTTCTGCCGCGTTAAGTAAGTGTATCGCGTCTGCGCGATGCCCGATGAGAAGGAGGAGAAAACGAATGAAAAAGAGATGGACCGTGCTGAGTTTTACCCTGGCGCTGATCCTGGCGCTGAGCCTGCTGCCCGCAGTTTCCGCCGAGACCGGAAAGGAAGCTTCCCAGAGCGGGAACGGGGTCATCGCCTATGTCGCCACCGCCAATAAGGGATCGCTGAATGTGCGCAGAGATGCCAGTACATACAGCAATAATATTATCACCACCCTGCCCTGGGGTACCCAGGTGGTATTTCTGGGCTATGCCGGAGGCGGATATAACAACGCCTGGGCCATGATCCAGTACACAAAGAACGGCTACACATATACCGGGTATGTGATGAGCAAGTACATCAGCTTCACCAATCCCCGGGGAAATGTGACGCCGCAGCCCACCGCGGCGCCCGGACAGCCGCTGACTGATCTGGGGTTCTCCTCGTTCAGGCAGGTGACTCCCTATGCCGTGTATGCCAATCCTGACAGGCCTACCGGATGGGTCAATCTGCGCTGGGCGCCCAGCACCGATGTGGATGTGATCGAGCGCTGCTATCAGTACCGTCAGCTGGTGGTGATCGCCCAGAACAGTTCCTGGGCGCAGGTGTACGATCCCGAGACAGGCGTTGTGGGCTTTATCAGCCGCGCCTATATCCGGGATCTGGGATACGGCGTGAGCATCAATATCGGACAGTACTGAACCGGACGGACGGAACCGGGACGGACCGCGACAAAAGATGATACGGAGGATAGGATATGAAAAGAGTATGTTCTGCTGTGCTTTGCCTTGTGCTGATGATGACCGGCCTTTGCGCCCTTGCCGAGAGCACTTATATCGATATCGGCACTGATTTTCTCATTCAGGTGACCCTGCCCGCGGGATACACCTATGAAGTTGCGGATATGGGGGACGGGGTGCCCCTGCGTCAGGTCCGTTTCCTGCCGGGCAGTGAAGACGGGCTGTATATGTTCCTGTATGTCAGTTATGACGATTCATTTGCCGGAAGGTCCTACGAGGATCTGAGCGCGGAGGAGGCGGACCTGCTGTTCGGGCCCGGAGCTGTGGATATGAGCGATCCCGAACTGTCCTATGCCGAGACCTCCCACGGCAGCAAGCTGGTGATCCTGAACGAGAACAGCGAGAAGGATGAATATGTGGACATTTCCACCCTGTATCAGGGCTACTTTGTGGAACTGATGCTGGTGAGGAACGATACCACGGTACAGATCTCCGGGGAGGAGATCCAACTGGCTGTCGATATGCTGAGCGAGATGTGGTTCGTTGCCGGAAGGTGACGGAAACCTCTGCATTTGGGACCTGCGGAGGGGAAAATGTTCTGCGGGTTGGCAAAACGCTTCCGGCGGGATATAATGAACATGTAAATCCAAATACTGACGGGCCGGCCGGATGCGGCCGGGGAAAGAGGAGGAGAGTATGATGAAAAGGATCCTGAGCTGTCTGCTGATCGCCGCCCTGCTTCTGGGCAGCTGCGCTGTGGCCGAAGAGAGCTGGCAGAGCGTTTATAAATCTTTTCTGCAGGGGAACGGTGTGCCCGCTGACGCGCAGGGATATTATGTATCCTATGTGGATGAGGATGATATCCCCGAGCTGCTGATCCGCTGCGGGAAAAATGAAGCGGATGCCGTTCTGAAGGTATACACCGTTTCCGGCTGGAAAGCCGTGCTTACCGGCGAGGCGCCTCTTGCCTTCGGCGATCCGGTGCATATCGGCGCGGATATCGTCGGGATCGGCATCGTTTCCCTCCATGGGGGGATCGAGACCTTCGATTATTGCGTGATCGACGGCGGGCTGCAGTGCTGGCCCCAGTATAAAAAGGAACTGAAGGACGGAGCAGCCTATGAAGCCTATGTCCTTCTGCCCATGTACGGAATGAAGGATATGAGCGGGCTGAAGAGCGCGCCCGAGAGGGACGTGAAGGACACGAATTATGATGTTTTCATGTCCCGCATCCTGGTGGCGCCCGGAACGGTCATAGATGATTTCTCCTTCACCGCCAGTGACGGGATCACCTATTCCCTGTCGGGCCTGCTGAAGCAGTATGATGCCGTGCTGCTCAACTTCTTCTTTATCGGCTGCATCTGGTGCGAGCGCCAGGATGTGTACATGGAGGCCGCTTATGAGAAGTACGCGGACCGCATCGCGGTGGTCGCTTTCTCTCCCTATGACAGCAACAGCGATATCGCCGCCTTCAAAAAGGAGATGGGCTACACCTTCATCATGGCGTATGACGCACCCGGCCTGAGCGATTTTTTCAGCGTGGACGGGTTCCCCACCAGCTATATGATCGGCAGTGATTCCGCTGTCAGCGAAAAGATCACCACCGTGCTGGAGGAAGGCGTATTCGAGGGGATCTTTGAGGGCTACCTGAAGTAACACGGAACTGATGACAGGATCCCGGATGCATGTCCGGGGTCTTTTTCTTTGAAAATGCGGTGAGATTTTTTTCCTTTTTCGCGGGGAACGCGTTTTTTCCTGTCGACAAAAGCTCTGATGTGCCGTATAATGAGGTCAGCTGGAAATCCGGAAACAACAGAACAGATGAAAGAAAGACCGATAAGGAGGCTGCTGATGAAGCGTATGAAGAATGTATTGTGTATTCTGCTGGCCGCCGTGCTGCTGGCCGGCTGTGTATCTGCCGCCGCGGAAGAGGAGTGGCAGACGGTGTACAGGGCGTTCCTGCAGGGCAGTGAGCTGCCGGCGGATGCCGTGGATTATACAATGGGATATATAAACAGGGATGATATCCCCGATCTGCTCGTCTGCTGCGGAGACAGGCAGACGGATGCCGTGCTGAAGGTCTATGAGTTCATGGACGGGAAAGCGCAGTGGCTGGGAGATATCCCCTTTACCGGCGGCGTTGCCTTTGAATACGGCGGGAACTCGCTGGGCATGTGCGTATGCACACAGAACAGGGGCATTGAGACCTCGTACTATTTCTTTGATCGCGGCAACGGGTTTGAAGTTCAGGTCACATACGAACTGCAGCTGCAGGAAGGGGACGGAAAACCCGATGTCAAGGAAAGCGCAGTGTATGCCGTCAGTGATCTGACCGGTCTTGCAAGCGCACCCGAAAGAGATCCCGAGCTGACCAATTTCTTTGAAATGAGCAATCGCTATGATCTTTTCGATGCCCGTGTATCCATTGCCCCGGGAACGGTGCTGGATGATTTCCTGTTCGTTTCCTGCGACGGGGATGTGTATACGCTGAGCGGTCTGCTGCAGCAGTATGATGCCGTATTGATCAATTTCTTCTTTATCGGCTGCAACTGGTGTGTGGTGCAGGATGAATTCATGGGGAAGGCCTATGATGAGTACAGGGACCGCATCGCCGTGGTGGCGTTTTCCTCGCAGGATAACAATGATGAGATCGCGGCCTTCAAGAAGGAGATGGGATACACCTTCATCATGGCGGAGGACAGCCCCGGCCTGGTGGAACTGTTCCATGTCAACGGCTATCCCCGCAGCTATATGGTGGGGCAGGATTATGCCGTCGGCGAGCGCATCGATACCATTACAGAGGAAGGCATCTTTGAGGAGATCTTCGAGAGCTATCTCAGATGACCGGCCGTATATGACCCGGATCCCGGACACGCGCCCGGGATCTTTTTTCATGCCGTTTTCCGGCTGTTTTCAATTAAAACATGAATGCGGACAGGCGAAGCGGAAAGGGATAGACAAACATTGATTTATGTGATAAAATACAGGTTGACTCAAAGGAGGAATCACATATGTTTTCATTGTTCGGAAAAGAAACGGGCAGTCTTTTATATCTGGAGTTCTTTGTCCGTCTGCTGATCGCCAGCCTGTTCGGCGCTGCTATCGGCTATGAGCGCGGCAAAAGGAGCAAGGGCGCCGGCATTCGTACCCATTTTCTGGTATGCTGTGCCGCCGCGCTGATGATGATCGTGAGCAAATACGCTTTCTTCGACATCACGGCGAACGACGAGGGGATCCGGGGCGCCGATGCCGCCCGTATCGCCGCGCAGGTGGTGACGGGCGTCAGCTTCCTGGGTGCCGGTGTCATCTACAAGCAGGAGGGCGGTATCCGCGGCCTGACCACCGCGGCGGGCATCTGGATCACCGCCGGCATCGGCCTGGCTGTGGGGGCCGGCATGTACATCCTGGGCATCATGGGCACCGCGCTGGTGGTGGTGCTGCAGGTGCTCATGCACCGCTTCCCCGTGGGCATGGACGGCTATGCCAGTTCGCATCTTCACTTCACTGTCAGGAATATCCCCGCCTTCCGGGAGGAAATGGGGAAATTTCTGGATGAACACAAGGCGCATGTTTTTGAGCGCAAGGAGAAGTTCCTGCCGGAAAATATGTATGACTGCGATATCATGATCCGCAGCCGCATCCCCATCACCTACAAGCAGGTGGATGAACTGATGGAAAAAGCGGAAAATGTGACCTGCGTGGAGTATACGCCCATCCTGTGATCTGATCCCTGAAACGGATGGAAGACTGACAGAATAAACGAAAGCAGACCGGAGAAACGAAATGAGTGAAAATTCGAAACAGAGCCGGGAGGGCGGCGCGCTGAGCGGCTTTCTGGACAGAAAGTTCCGCATCACCGAGCGGGGAAGCGATATCCGCCGGGAGATCGGCGGCGGTATGACCACCTTCTTTGCCATGGTCTATATCCTGATGGTCAATTCCAATATGCTCAGCCAGCTGGGCGTATCCTATGGCGCCATCTATGTGGCCACCGCCGTCAGCGCCATTCTGGGCACTGTTCTGACGGGACTGCTGGCCAACCTGCCGCTGGCCCAGGCCAGCGCCATGGGCCTGAACGCCTACTTTGTGTATACCTTCTGCATGCAGATGGGATTCACTTACGCCAACGCGCTGGTGGCGGTGCTGTTTGACGGCATCGTGTTCTTCATCCTTACGGTCACCGGCGGGCGCAGGATCATCGTCAGCGCCATCCCGCCCGCTGTGCGCAGCGCCATTTCGGTGGGCATCGGCCTGTTCATCGCCCTGATCGGCCTGGAGAGCAGCAAAATGGTGATCGCCGATCCGTCCACCTGCGTGTCCCTGCACAGCCTGAACCTGATCAGCAACAGCTGGGGGGATATCATGCCCATCATCGTATGCGTGATGACGCTGCTGCTGATCGCGGTGCTGGATCACAGGAAGGTGAAGGGCGCGGCGCTGCTGGGCATGCTGGGCGGCGCGGCGCTGTACTACCTGCTGGGGCTCACGGTGAAGGGCTTCTATACCGGCGCCGAGCCCGTTGTGAGCGTTTCCTTTTCCAATCCGCTGGATTCCTTCAGACAGTTCGGGCAGGAGAGCTTCGGCGCGGTGTTCCGCGAGGGCTTTGACTTTTCCGCCTATATCAGCGCCCACGGCGCCGGAAACCTTGCCATCACCCTCATCACCAGTGTGCTGGCCATGTGCATGCTGGATATGTTCGATACGCTGGGCACCATGTACGCCGCCTGCGACAGGGGAGGCCTGCTGAAGGAGAAGGGCATCGAAAAGAGCATGGACCGCGGCATGATCGCCGACGCCATCGCCACGGTGGGCGGTTCTGTCTGCGGCACCAGCACGGTCAGCACCTTTGTGGAGAGCGCCTCCGGTATTGCCGCCGGCGCCCGCACCGGTTTCGCCAGTGTGGTGACGGGGCTCCTGTTCGTCATCGCCATGTTCTTCAGCCCTCTGGCCCAGCTGATCCCCGGCTGCGCCACCTCCGCCGTGCTGGTGTATGTGGGCGTGCTGATGATGCAGGGCGTCAAGGGCATCGACTGGACGGATATCTCCTGTTCCGTGCCGGCGTTCCTGACGGTCGCGCTGATCCCTTTCACCTATAACGTGTCCTTCGGCATCGCGTTCGGCCTCATTTCTCATGTGGTCATCCTGCTGCTGTCCGGCCGGGCGAAGGAGATCAAGGCGAGCAGCATCGTCATCAGCGTGCTGTTCCTGCTGACGCTGTTTTTCACCCACTGATCCAAAGAGCAGACAGATCCGCAAAACGGTTTTCAGGGCGTCCCGCGGGACGCCTTTTTGCTTGCCCCGCCGGGGGCGCGGATGCCGGTGAAAGCGGCCTTTTTCATATTACAATTCGATTAAATCGGGCCTGTTCATATTGAAATGGGCCGTGCTTGTTGATATAATACAATTTAGGAACAATTTCCGGAAAAACTATCACAAGGAGGAGATTTCTTATGAAAAAGCTTCTTGCCCTCGCTCTGGCGCTGGTCATGCTGTTCAGCGTATGCGCCTTTGCTGAGGAAGCCGCTGCCCCCGCTCTGGCCAAGGATCTGGTGATCCTGTATACCAGCGATGTGCACTGCGGTGTGGATCAGGGCTGGTCCTATACCGGTCTGTACGGCATCAAGCAGCAGCTGTCTGCTTCCAACTACGTCATGCTGGTGGATGACGGCGACTCCATCCAGGGTGAAGCGCTGGGCGCCATCACCAAGGGCGAAGTGGACATCAACCTGATGAACGCGCTGGGATATGACATTGCCATCCCCGGCAACCATGAGTTCGACTACGGCATGGACCGCTTCATGGACATCGTGGAAAATCAGGCTCAGTTCCCCTACATCAGCTGCAACTTCACCTACATGGACGAGCCCGTTCTCGCCCCCTACATCATCAAGGACTATGACGGCGTGAAGATCGCTTTCGTGGGTATCTCCACTCCCGAAACCTTCACCAAGTCCACCCCCACCTTCTTCCAGGACGGCGAAGGCAACTATGTGTACGGCTTCTGCCAGGATCTGACCGGCGAGAAACTGTATGCCGCTGTTCAGACCGCTGTTGACGCTGCCCGCGCTGAAGGCGCCCAGTATGTCATCGCGCTGGCTCACCTGGGAATCGACGAAGCTTCCTCTCCCTGGATGAGCACTCAGGTCATTGCCGCCACCAACGGCATCGACGCGATGCTGGACGGCCACAGCCATTCCATCATGGCGCAGGAAGAAGTCCTCAACAAGGACGGCGAGCCTGTTCTGCTGACCGCTTGCGGCACCAAGCTGCAGGCTATCGGCTACTGCCGCATCTCCACTGACGGCAAGGTTTCCACCGGCCTGTATCAGTGGACCCTGGCTGACGGCATCGTTGGCCTGACCGGCCTCACCAACGAATTCAGCCCCATCATGGCTGAACAGACCGATGCTGTGAATGCCAAGCTGGCTGAAGTGGTCGCCCATACCGATGTGGATCTGATCATCAATGATCCCACCACCGGCGCCCGCATCATCCGCTGCTGCGAATCCAACCTGGGCGACCTGGTCGCCGATGCCTACCGTGACGCTACCGGCGCCGATGTGGCTCTGGTAAACGGCGGCGGCATCCGTGCCACCATCGCTGCCGGCGATATCACCCTGAACCAGATCAAGGCCTGCCATCCCTTCGGCAACATGCTGTGCATGGTCGAAGCGACCGGTCAGCAGATCCTGGACGCTCTGGAGTGGACCAGCCGCGCTGTGCCCGGTGAAAACGGCGGCTTCCTGCAGGTCAGCGGCCTCACCTATGAGATCCATTCTTATCTGCCCTCCACCTGCGAGAAGGATGAGAACGGCATGTTCGTGGCTGTTACCGGCGAATACCGTGTAAAGAACGTCATGATCAACGGCGAGCCTCTGGATCCCGAAAGGATCTACACCGTGGCTTCTCATAACTATATGCTCAAGTCCGGCGGCGACGGCACCTGCATGTTCATCGGCGATACCGTTCTGCTCGACGAAGTCAAGTATGACTATGAGACCGTGATCGACTACATCGTTGATACCCTCGGCGGCAGCGTCGGCGAAGAATACGCCGATCTGTGGGGCCAGGATCGTATCATCGTCATTACCGAAGCTCCGTAATAAAGCTTCATAAAGGGGAGGCATCCGCAAGGGTGCCTCTCTTTTTTTGTTCCTTTCCGCCGCTGCTGATGCGCGGACGCCGGCTTTGGTGCAGGGCTCTGATCCCGGACAGAGGGACAGGCCGGCGCGGGAACGATTCAGGAGCGGGATGGACCGGTTGCGGACCGGACCCCGGGAAGGATGGGGCGGAAAGCGGAAGGACAAAGCGGAACTTTTTTCAGGGCCGTGCGTCATGCCGGATCATGACCGGGCATGGCGCTTTTCTTTTTTTTGGGAGACAAGAAGGATGAGGATGAAAGGGCGTTCCGCCGGTCTGATACAATCGCAGACAGGGCGTGAAGAAAGTGTTAGAGCCTCCCCAAAAGAAAGAAAACAGCGCGCCGGAACGCTGTGAACGGAGCAGAGAGGGATACACTATTTTGTGCAATCATGAACAAATATTACAATTCGATAAAATATATGAATGACGGTTGAAGATGAAGTTTTGGTGTGTTACAATACACTATATATTGTGGATGCGAGGTCTGCGCCCATGAAAATTTGGGTACTGTTGATCTGCATTGCCGTGGGGATCGGGGCGGTAGCGCTGCTGGCGGTCTCCAGCCGGCGAAAGCAGAAGGAATTGATGAGGGTCCAGAAGCTGAAAGGGAGCCCCTTCTACCGGGAATTGTCCCCCTATGTGCGCTATGTGAGGCACCGCGCGCTGGATCAGATACTGATCGAGCGGGATCAGATCATCTTCAAGGGCATGAATCCCCCGGAAGTGCTGTGCCGCTTCAGTTTAAGCGACAGGCACATGCGGTTTATGGACAAGGGAAAGCTGTGGTCGATGGTGCAGCTCCTGTCCAATGAGATCCCCGATCTGAGGGATCCGAAAAGGTACCGGCTCCGCAGTTATAAAGTGACCAGGGCAAACGGTGAAAAGGACAAGGCGTGGGAGTATATCGCCCGGGCCGGATATAAAAGCTACGTGCTCCGCACCCTTCAGTGGCGCGCTGCCGGACGGGATGAGTAAGGCGTATCCGAAAAATGCGGATGCGCCTTATTTTGTGTTTTTTTAAGGCTGTGGATCAGAACCATATTCTTCCTGCCGGAAAGGCGGACCGGGCGGAAAGACGGGATAGAATGTAAATTGTGACGGAAATCTTACGAAACGGTTCAAAAGGATTTGCGTTTTCACCGGGGTATTGGTATACTGGTCATGTGCCTGCCGGAAAAGTGATCTTCCGGCTGTGACCTTGCATATAAAGCTTCCGGCACCCGGCGCTGACCGCGCGGAAAGCACGCTTTTCCGGGACGGGATCCGGTGACCGATACACTGACAGGATACAGGAGAGAAACCGTATGTCTTTGAATACAGCGGCGCAGCCGCGGCCTTTGATCAATGCCCTTCAGCAGAATATCCGACGTGTGATCGTGGGAAAGGATGAGGCCATTGAGCTGATGCTCATCGCCCTGCTCTGCCGCGGTCATGTGCTGATCGAGGATGTGCCCGGTGTGGGTAAGACCACCCTGGCCTCCGCCCTGGCGAAAAGCCTTCAGTGCTCCTTCAAGCGCATCCAGTTCACCCCCGATGTGACGCCATCCGATGTGACGGGCTTCACCATGGTGAACATGCAGACAGGGGAGATGGAATTCAAGCCCGGCGCCGTCATGAGTCAGATCATCCTGGCGGATGAGATCAACCGCACATCCCCCAAGACCCAGTCCTCCCTTCTGGAGGTGATGGAGGAGGGACAGGTGACGGTGGACGGCGTGACCCGCAAGCTGCCCAGCCCCTTCATGGTCATGGCGACCCAGAATCCCGTGGACTTCGTGGGCACCTATCCGCTGCCGGAGGCCCAGATGGACCGCTTTTTCCTGTGCATCAATATCGGCTATCCCTCCGTTGAGGAGGAAACGGATGTGCTGGAGCGCTATACCGGCCGTGTCACGCCCATGCAGACGCTGGGTCCCGTGTGCGACGCCTCCCAGATCTGTGCCATGCAGGAGCAGATTGGCGGCATCTACTGCGCTCCCGAGGTGCGCAAGTATGTTGCCGTGATCGCGGATGCCACCCGGCGCTGCCCTGATCTGCAGCTGGGCGTATCCCCCCGCGGCTCCATCGCGCTGGTGCGCGCGGCGCAGGCCTGCGCCCTGCTTTCCGGCCGTGACTATATCATTCCAGATGATGTGCGGCACATGGTGCATCCTGTGCTGGCGCACCGCCTGATCGTGACGCCCGAGGCCCGCATGAAGGGCATCCAGCCCGGCCGTGTGCTGAATGAGATCGTGAACAGGGTGCCCGTGCCATGACAAAGCGTGCCGCGGCGGCGATTTTCTGCCTGCTGGGCTGTCTGATCACCGCTTTTTCAACAGGAATACTGCTGTTTTACTATATCGCCATCCTGCTGTTCATCCTTCTTGTGCTTTCGCTGGCCTGCGTTCTGTGGACGTCAGCCGTTATGAAATGCAGGGGCGAGTTTTCCGGCACCCAGCTTTTGCGGGGTGAGGATATACTGCTCAATATCTTGGTGCGCCACACCTGCCTGCTGCCGGCGGGGAGCGTGACGGTGCGCTATGCCCTGCCCGGAGAAGAAGGGGAGATCGACCTTCCCGTCCGGGCTTTTTCGGATGTCAGCAGGCAGGTGAAGGGAACGGCCCGCCATGTGGGATCGTATCTGTGCGGGGTAAAGAGCGTTGAGATCCGCGATATGTTCTCCTTTTTTGTCAGAAAGAAAAAGGGGGAAGGGGAGCGGGCTGTGCTTTCCATGCCCCGGCCCTTTGAGATCGAAAAGCCGCATTTTATCGCCGGGGATGAGGGAAGCAGGCCTCTTTCCCGCAGCAGCGAGGATTATACCAGCCCCGAGGATACCCGTCCCTACCGTCCCGGCGATGCCATGAAGCGCGTGCACTGGAAGCTTTCCTCCCGCCGCCGCGAACTGGTGGTGCGGCGCTATGAGATGCCGTCACCGCCGGATACCCTGATCCTGCTGGACTGTGCCCTGCCCGCGGGGGGAGAAGCGGAGGAGGACGGCACGGAAAGGCTGAGGGACGCCCTTTGCGAAACGGCTGTTGCCTGTGCCGACCTGCAGATGCGGGATTCATCCCCTGTGCGTCTGCCCGTGTACGGAAAAAACGCCACGGAATTTGCCTCGGATAACGCCTTCGGGCTGCACCAGCTCCAGGAGATCCTGGCCATGCAGCCCTTTGACGGAACAGAGGATTTTTCCGCTGTGCTGATGATGGAGCTCAGACGCATGCGGCGCACCGGCGCTGTCATGATCATCACCACAAGGCTGGACGCGAAGATCGTGGACGCCGTATCTGCGATCCGCCGGATGGGGCCCTCCGCCCGGCTGTATCTTTGCACCTTTGATGCCGGGGATGTGCAGGATTGCGTGGCCCGGCTGCAGCATCATCTGGTGGAGGTGTGTTATGTCACGCCTAACTGATGGATGGACGCGGGCGGACGCGAGGTTCCGCCTGAGAGATATGCTCACCGCCCTGCTGATGGCGTGCGGTCTTTCCCTGTGCGGCCTGAAGGCGATGACCGGCGTGTTCTCAGCCGGCGCCTGTCTTTTGTGGTGCTTTTCCGGCGCGCTCACCGTGTGGTGCGCCGTTATGATGAAGAAAAAGGGCGCGCTTCTGCTGGCCGGTCTTTTCATTTCCCAGGTGATCCTTTTCTTTTTTCAGAAGGGCCTGTTTTTCGCCCTTGAACAGCTGTTCCGCGCCGTCATCCTGCGGGTGAGGGGGGACGAGGGCGTATTCGGATTCTATACGCCCCAGATCGTCTGCGCCTTTTCCTATACCGTTTCGATGCTGATCACCTTCTTTGCCCTGCAGGGCGCGACAGGATCCTGCGCGGCCCTGTCGGTGGGCCTGCTGACGGCGGCCGCGCTGCTGAGCGGGGGAGACAGACACACGCTGGTATACGCCGTTCCCGTTATGGCGGGCCTGATGCTGATGCTGTGCAGGGATAGAAAGGGCGTCAGATGGATCGCGATCCCCCTGTGCATCGCGCTGGCGGTCATCGCCTATATCCTCGTGCCCTCCAATTCAGGCGCCGTATCGCCTTTTTACCATGCTTCCGCGGGGAGAAGGGGCACAGCGGAGGCTGTCTCCTTTACACCCCTCTGCCTTGCCGTGAGCTAACACGTTGTCGTTTACTCTGGTTG
>PITV01000029.1 GCA_017577285.1 Clostridiales bacterium | reverse complement strand
ACCTGGATCCCTGTCTCGTTCTGATAAGCCTGCAGTGCCAGGTATTCGGTCTCAGTCATATTCTTGTACACGGTACCCACACGGAAGTAGGTATCGTATGTCACATCATAGTAAGGCAGACCGTTCGCGTCATACACCGGTGCTTTTTCACTGGTAATGACTCTGCGGCTCTCGCCGTCCTTGGGAACGATCTCCTCATTCAGGCTGCACAGGATATCATACTTGTCCTGATTGGCGTTGAGCGTTCTGGTGCCGTCCCAGCCCAGCCATCCGAAAATGTGGGACTTGGGCAGCGTCTTCTGATAGTAATCATCCCTGAATTTCACAGAGTAGGAAGAAAAAACGGGGACGAAAATGGAGAACATGACCAGGATCATGATCAGAACAAAGGCAACCACAGCGCTCTTGTTCTTCCTGAAGCGGCGCCATGCATCCTTGAAATAGCCAACAGGCTTTGTCGCGATTTTCTTATCGTGGATCTTCTCATCCCTCTGCGCGAACGCGAACTTCTCGGCCGGGATCTCAATATACTTCTTATCCATCATTTCTTCGACCCCATTCTGATTCTCGGATCAATGAATCCGTAGCTGATATCGATAACGATGCCGGAAAGCAGACCGATCAGAGTGTAGAACACGGTTAGCGCCATGAAGAAGTTGTAGTCTCTCACCTGAATAGACTGCACATACAGGCTTCCCACACCGGGGATACCGAAGATCTTTTCAATGATCAGTGAACCGCCCAGAACAGATATGAATTCACTGATGATCATGGGCAGGATAACGACCATGGCGTTACGCAGGGCGTGGCGGGAAATGGCCTGTCCCTTTGTAAGTCCCTTCGTGCGGGCCAGCAGCATATAGTCGCCGGTGAGCACCTCGCTCAGTTCCGCGCGGGTGTAACGGGCAAAGCCGGCAATGGAGCCGAAGCTGAGGCTCAGCACGGCCGGGATCATGCCCAGGATCATCTTTCCGCTGAAGATCGATCCGGCATCACCCAGAGACGGGATCTGCAGTTCAAACCAGCCCAGTTTGAAGCACAGGAAATACTGCACCAGGAACGCGTAAACGTAACTGGGCACTGAAATGAAGATCATGACTGCCGTTGAAATGACATGATCCTGCCATTTGTTCTTTTTCAGCGCGGCAAAAATACCCAGCAGCAAGCCGAGCGGTATGGCAATAATGATCGAATACAGATTGACCAGCACCGTATAGGGCAGCTTCTGCATCATGATGTCCCATACTTCGAGACTGTCGTACATCTGTTCGCCGACGCCCCAGTCCCAGTCAACGATGATATTTTTCCAGAACAGGAAATACTGCACAAGGATCGGCTTGTTATAGCCCATCTTTGCACGGCGAAGCTCGACCAGATTCGCGTCGCGTCCCATTGACTTGATGAGAGGCAGCGGCAGCAGTTTCACCAGCACGAAGCACATTGTCATGATAATGAACAATGTCAGGAACATCAGCAGTACACGCTTGATTACATACTTGGTCATTCGATCACCCCAAAGTTACAGTTCAAACAGACATAAATACTGAAAAGGGCAGGAAATACTCTTCCGGAAGAAGTGATTTCCGGAGCCCTGATACAGATCTGTGCTGTTTTTGAAGCATATTTCTACGCTTACTCATAGCATTTTACCAAAATATAAGTAGAAAGTCAATCAAAAGAATACAAAAAATGAACGGTTGCGGGAATTTTCCACCATTTTGGAAGCCTCTCCCCTTTCCCGGTACGCGTTCCTGTTCATGCTGTGAACAAAACATAAAAGGGGCACCGCTCTCGCGGTGCCCCCGGTTCCTTGCGGCTCAGGCCGCGCGGAGATTAATAGACGAGCTCGTTGTTGGCGATGTAATCAGCCCACTCGGCATCATCATAGTAAAAGGTCCAAAACTCATAACCGCCGAAGCCGATCACGTTGATGTATTCATCCACAGCGTAGTTGAACTTCTGGCTGGTCATGGAAGCGCTGTTGCGATAGTACACGGAAGTAGTGGGCCACCAGTACAGGAAGGCGGCTTCCAGCTGACCGTAGAACGCGCAGCGGGTGTCATAGCTGTAATCAGCCCACTTGCCCAGCTTGCTGTCGATCTCTTCGCAGGGCTGACCATCGGCCCACAGAGCCCAGGTCTGCAGAGGTTCAGCGATCTCTTCGCCGTTGATGGTGAACTTGACCATGATCTTGCTGGTGTCATAAGCATATTCCATCTGCTGGCCGCTGCCGTCGCAAGCATCGCAATAGCACTCGTACAGGATGGTGAAGGGGCTCATGGAAGCACCGCCCCAGGTGGTGAAGATCATGTCAGCGCCGCCGGAATAGTTGGTGGTGTAGTAGTCATCATCCACGGTCATCTTCAGAGAAACCTTGCCTTCGAAGCCGGTGCCGACGCAAGCGGCCTGCAGATGCTCGTTCAGGTAGGTGTACATCTTGACATAGATCTCATCGGAAGCATACACACGGAATTCGATCTCGATGGGAGATTCGCCGTCATAAACGCCGGCAGCAACAGCCTTGTCATAGGCGATCGCCATCAGGGCACGGGCGCCTTCCAGATCGTAACCGGTCAGGGCTTCATAAGCTTCATCCAGGGTGTCATAATCGCCGCCCTCGCCGTAGGTCACGTCGAATACCTTCAGCAGGCCTTTCTTGGCGTAGTCATTGGCACGGTAGCTTTCACCGGTGAAGGGGTTGTAGCAGTACAGTTCATTCAGCAGACCGAAACCGGCGGTACCGGCAGCGGTGAAGGCAGTAGCGAATTCTTTACGGTCATAGCAGATACCGAAGGCATGACGGAATTCGTCAATGACCATGACCTGAGAATTGGTGCCGCGGGACAGATCCTTCTCATAATCCAGGTTGAAGGTCAGCTTGGTGGTGTAGCCGTTGTTGGGGCCGTACTTCACATAAGAGGAAGTGCCGTACTTCTCCATATCTTCGGACTGCAGACCGATGCCATCGACTTCGCCCTTTTCGAAGGCCATCATAGCAGTGGCATGCTCAGCAATAACCTTCACATTGTAAACGTCCATCTGATACTGGCCGATGTGCTTGCCGTCATGGTAGCCCCACCAGTTCTCATTGCGGGACAGGGTGTATTCCTTGTCCAGTTCGAAGGAGGTGAGCTTGTAGGGGCCGTAGGAGATGGAGTTCTCCAGGCTGCGGCAGTATACGGTGGTCACAGAAGCAGCGTCTTCTTCGTTGTCAACAACAGCGCCGTTGGCATCGTAGAAGCTCTTGCAGGCTTCGTACAGGGGCTTGTAAACCAGGTAAGCGGAGCTCAGGTTGTAAGGTACATAGAACGCGGGCTCTTCGACGGGGTTCACCAGGATGAAGTCCACGGTATAATCATCGATCTTCTTGAAGCCGACATCGTCCCAGGTAGCAGACTTGGCTTCAGCCTGCCAGAACACATAAGTGGTAGCATAGGAAGCATACTTGGCACCGGCAGTGAGATAGTTATCCCAGATGTACTTACCGGATACCCAGGCTTCATCAGCATTCTCATCCTCGACAGCCAGGTCACGATACATGGTGTCATCGCTGACGGAGACATACTGCGGGCACTCGTTGCCATCAGCATCCAGAGCACCTTCCATGCCCCAGAAGTTCCACATATCAACATACAGCACAGAAGCATCTTCCGCACCGGTGTAGGCTTCCCAGGTCATGGGAACATTCAGATAGAACACATAGGTGGGAGCATAGGAAGCATACTTGGCACCGGGAGCAAGGTAGTTGTCCCAGATGTACTTACCGGAAACCCAGGCTTCATCGGCAGTTTCATCTTCGACAGCCAGATCGCGGTACATAATGTCATCATTGATGGAAACATACTGCGGGCATTCGTTGCCATCGGCATCCAGAGCGCCCTGCATGCCCCAGAAGTTCCACATATCAACCAGATATTCGGTTCCGGCAGGCTCGGATCCGGTATACGCTTCATAGGTGGCGCCGCCGGCATACAGATAAGCCTTGGCATTCACGATCTGGAAGGTACCGGCATAGTAGCTGTCGGCACGGCGGTTGAGCATCTTGGGGTTGAGCAGCTGCTGCATGGAATACACATAGTCATCAGCAGTGATCTTCTCACCGTTGTCCCAGCAGGCATCAGGATTCAGGGCGATACGCCAGGCCTTGAACTGTTCGCCTTCGACGATACCGTACTGTCCGACATACTCGGCAGTCACATCAACAGGCATTTCAGCAGCCAGTTCGGGAACGATGGAGTAACCGGTCTTGGTGCTGTTCAGCTTGAAGGTGTAGAATCCGCTGGACGCCATGTCCAGAATGTTGCTGTCCTCATTGGTTTCCCAGGAGAGGGGGTCCCAGTTCATGCTGGATCCGATGTTGGTGGTGAAGTCGTTGTAGGTATACACCTTTTCATCGGAGTAGTCTTTACCGGCAATACCGGCATAGACGTCGCTGGTCACGGTGCCGCCGCCGGCAGCCGCGGGTTCCAGGATGATTTCGCCGCCGTCAAATACGCGCTCGCCGGGGTCGTAACTCTTCGCCTGTTCAAAAGGAACGGGTTCGGGAGTAGGTTCGGGAGTAGGTTCGGGAGTAGGTTCTTCAGTAGGTTCGGGAGTAGGTTCGGGAGTAGGTTCTTCAGTAGGAGCGACAGTAGGTTCTACTGTAGGAGTGGGAACAGGTTCCCCTCCCTTTTTCTTGCCGGCAATCAGCACAATGGCTACTACAACAGCAGCAACCACAATTACAGCAAGAATCGCCAGGAGAACTTTTTTGTTCTTCATGTAAGTTTCCTCCTTTTATTCTTTCCATAAGCATAAATGCTTAGACTTACGGAAAATATACAAGTATTATAGCAAAGGTGCAAAAAAAATGCAACTATAAATTTGCAAACATTCACTGTTTTCCGCATTGTATACAGCGCAGCTCCTGTCATTTCCAACATTATGCGGCAACTGTTGATCAGCTCGGCGCTGTTCAGTAATGCGCATGCATTTCTTCTCATTACTTGCTTGCATTTTTATCATATTATGCTAAAATACCTGTGAATCCACTTTAAGGAGGAAGAATGATGATCATCGGTAATGCTCTGCCGAATATCCCCTGGCAGGACCGCCCCGCGGGGTGCAGGGATGTGGTATGGCGCTATGACGCCAATCCCATCATTGACAAAACACTGATCCCCGCAGCCAACAGTATTTTCAACAGTGCCGTGGTGGCAAAGGACGGCGCGTTCGCCGGCGTGTTCCGGTGCGACAATACCTCCTTTGAACAGAACCTGTATCTGGGCAGGAGCAAAGACGGCATCCATTGGGGACTGGAGCCCGATCCCATGAAGCTGTATGACAAGCAGGGAAATCTGATCGGGAATGCCTGCGGATACGATCCCCGCGTGTGCCTGATCGAAGACACCTATTATGTCACCTGGTGCAACCGGTTCTACGGCCCTACCATCGGTGTGGCCTGCTCCAGGGATTTTGTCACTTTTACCCAGCTGGAAAACGCCTTCATCCCCTTCAACCGCAACGGGGTGCTCTTTCCCCGGAAGATCGGCGGAAAGTACATCATGCTGAGCCGTCCTTCCGATAACGGCCACACGCCTTTCGGCGACATCTTCCTGAGCCAGAGCCCGGATATGGAGCACTGGGGATATCACCGCTATGTGATGGGCGCCGGCGGCGGCTGGAGCTGGACCAAGATCGGCCCCGGCCCCGTTCCCATCGAAACGGATGACGGATGGCTGCTGATCTATCACGGTGTCGCCACCACCTGCAGTGGCATGATCTATTCCATGGGCGCCGCCATACTTGACAGGGATGAGCCCTGGAAGGTCCTGTACCGCACGAAGCCCTACATCCTCCACCCCACCGAGCTGTACGAGCGGGTGGGCGATGTGCCCAATGTCACTTTCCCCTGCGCCACGCTGCAGGATGCCGCCACAGGCCGCATCGCCATCTATTACGGCGCGGCGGATACCGTTGTGGCACTGGCGTTCACCCAGGTCGATGAACTGACTGATTTTATCAAGAAAAATTCCGTCTGATCCCTGTGCCCGCCGCACACGCAGAGCAGCTAAACAGCATAAAGAGCCCGGAGGAACATCACCGCTCCTCCGGGTCCTTTTCTGAAGGGTCACTTGCCACCCTTTTTATTTTCCTTTTTTCCGTCATTCTTTTCCTTTTTCCCGTCTTCCTGCACAGGGGGCTCCGTCCCCGCGGCTTCCTCAGCGGCCTTCATCCTGGCGATCTCCTGTTCCTCCAGCTGACGGTAGGCCACCTTGCCCACCAGCGTCTTGGGCAGATCCTCGCGGAACTCGATATCATAGGGCATGGCGTATTTGGCAATGAACTTTCTGCAGTAGGCAAGAAGTTCCTGCTTGGTCTCGTCATTGGCAGGCACATCCGCCGCCAGTTTCACAAAGGCCTTCACCTTCTGGATCTTGTAGGGATCTGGAACGCCGATGAAGCAGCTCATCTGCACTTTCTCGTGCGCGTCGAGGATATTTTCCAGCTGGCCGGGATATACATTGTAACCGGAAGTGATGATCATGCGCTTGGCGCGGCCGCGGAAGTAGACAAACCCTTCATCATCCATCACGCCGAGGTCGCCGGTATACACCCAGGTGAGCCCGTCCGCGTGCCTGCGCAGCGTCTGAGCGGTCTCCTCGGGATGATTCATATATTCCATCATGTTGGTGGGGCCGGCCAGCAGGATCTCTCCCTCCTCACCGTACGGCAGTTCCCTGTCGGTGCCCGGCTCCACGATCTTGATATAGGTATCCGGGAAGGGGATGCCGATACTGCCCTCCTTGAACATAGTGGGCGGGGTAAGGCAGCAGGCGGTGACTGTTTCGGTGGTGCCATAGCCCTCACGGATCTGGATGACCGCGTTGTGATCATACAGGAACTTGTCCAGTTTCTTCTTCAGTTCAACAGAAAGGGAATCGCCGCCGGAGAACACGCCCTTCAGAGAACTGAGGTCTGCCTTCTCCATGCTGGGCAGGCGCAGCAGCCCCTCACAGAGCGTGGGGACGCCGGCGATGAAGTTGCAGCGGGATTTCGTAATGAGTTTCGAGTAGCTCTTTGCCGTGAAGCGCGGGACGAGGATGCAGCGTCCGCCGTTGAAGAGCATGGAGTGGATGCAGACGCCGAGGCCGAAGCCGTGGAACAGCGGCATGGCGGCCAGCATCTTGTCCCCGGGGCGGAACATGGGGTTGGCGGCCTCCACCTGAGCGCCGAGGGCATTGAAATTATAGTTGCTGAGAACGATGCCTTTTGTGGTTCCGGTGGTTCCGCCGGAATACAGGATCACAGCGGGGTCGGAGGACTTGCGCCTGACCCGGTAATCCCAGAAGCAGCAGTGGCTCAGGAACAGGAACTGATTCCAGCGGATCACAGGAGCATCGGAGGGGATCTTTTTGATCTTGCGGCCCTCGGTCAGCATATAGCCGTACTTGATGGGCTTGGAAAGCTCATCCTTGATGCTGGCGATGATAATATTGACGACCTTCGTATTCTGACGGACCGATTCAAACTTGTGGTAGAACTGATCCAGCGTGATGGCGGTGACAGATCTCGATTCATTCAGATAGAACTCGATCTCCTTCTCTGCGGACAAGGGATGGATCATGTTCGCGATGGCGCCCACCATGTTGACGGCATACAGCGCGAAGATCGCCTGCGGGCAGTTGGGCATGGCAATGGTGACCTTGTCGTTCTCGCGCACACCGATGGTTCGCAGCGCCTTCGCGACTTCCTTGATGCTGTCCATCATGGAACTGTAGGTGGTGGAGCGGCCCATGAAATCAAAGGCCACGGCATCCGGATATTTATTGGCAACGGCTTCCACGGCATCCACCATGGAACCGTCAAAATAACCAAGATGCATGGGAATGTCGCCCATCGCCTTTTCCCACGGCGTCTTGGCAGTGATCTTCACTTCACTCATCAGTAATCCACCTCTTCACTCAGCGCTGTCTCAAGCAGCTCAGGATTTTCAAGCAGTTTTCGAAGAAGACGCACCGTCTTTGAATAGTAATAACCGTCCGCGATGCGTTCATCAATGGTCAGGCCCAAATCGATACTGTTCTTCATCGTCACATTCCCGTCATCATCATAGAAGGGACGCTTTTTCATCTCGCCCACCGCCACAAACACGGAATTTGTGCCCCAGTTGGTCAGGTGATGATAGCCGGAGTGCAGCTTGATGGAGCCCAGATTGGTGAGCACCACCGTGGAATAGTAAGGATCGGTGGCGATCAGCGACTCAGGCACCCAGCCGTGACGGTCCAGGAAACGGATGAACGCCACGATCGTCTTGGACACGAAGCGGGGCATCCTGTTGAACAGATCCATACTGGCCGTGGAGGCATCCTTGTTTTCGCTCCGGCAGAATGTCACCTGACGGTATATCTCATTATGGATATCCTCCAGCGTGTATTCATCCTTCGCGTGAATGAACGCCAGTGCCTCCCCCGCGTGATCGGAAAACTGCTTCTTCACCACAAAGCTGGCGGACAGCCCTTTCCGGCAGTAAAGATTCTTGTTAGCGATGAAATAGTTCATCTTGGGCCGGAGCCTTACGGTCTTCAGCATCGCTGTGACGATCAGCTGAAACAGATTGTATCTGTATTCCGGGTTCCCGGCGTTCTTCTTCTCAAGAAAGGCGTCGATCGCGGTCAGATCGATCGTTTCGGAAATAAAAGCCTCATTATCGCAGCGGTTGGGATACAGCAGCGGCACGATGAAATGCATTCCATCGATGTCCCGCAGAAGTGTCCCGTCCTTGCGATCCCCCAATCGTTTAGACATGGTCTGATGTCCCCCTCATACACACAATATGTATACATCAAGGCACATTATACATGAATATATTGTGCAAAACAAGTATTTTTCACGAAAAAATGAAGAAAAATAACGATATCGTGAAAATTCGTTTCTTTGCATTAAAAGAAGCCGCCCGCAGGCGGCCTCGGAAGCAGATGCTCCTTACCGGTTTATATCGATCAGAGAGGTGTTTTCCTGCGTGTAGCAGGCGGCGACCACATCCGCCAGCGCCAGTGCGGTATCGATCGCGGTCATGCAGGGGATGCGAAGGTTCATCGCCTTGCGGTGCAGCATGCGGAAATCCCCCACGCTCACATCCATCACATCACCGGTATACACGATATAGCCCAGTTCCCCGCTATCCAGCAGGTCATAGATATCATTGTTCTCCCACACATTGCGAACGGTCTGCACATCCATCCCGCGTTCGCGGATGGCAGCGGCGGTATCGGGCGTGGCATACAGTTTCAGCCCCAGATCGGTGAATTTTTCCGCCAGAGCGATGGCATCGGTATGATCGTAATCCTCAACCGAGATCAGGATGCCGGTCTTTTTCTTCATGGCATCGGAATGGACATCCACGCCGGAGGCGGTCAGTCCCTTGTACAGAGCCTCTGTCTTGGTGCGGCCGATACCCAGCACCTCGCCGGTGGATTTCATCTCGGGGCCCATGATGGAGTTGGCATCGGTGATCTTCTCAAAGGAGAACACGGGTACCTTCACGGCATAGTACTTCGCGGCGGGCGCCAGTCCCTCGCTGTAGCCCATGTCCGTCAGTTTCTCGCCCAGCATCACACGGCTGGCCAGTTCCACCATGGGGATGCCAGTCACCTTGCTGATATAGGGAACTGTACGGCTGGCGCGGGGATTGACCTCGATGACGTACAGCTGATTGTCCATGGCCAGATACTGTATGTTCACGATACCCTTCGTACCCAAGCCGCGGGCCATCTTTACGGAGGTCTCCACCACGATCTTTGTCATCTGCGGTGAAAGGTTATACGGCGGATATACAGCAATGGAATCGCCGGAGTGGATGCCTGCACGCTCCACATGCTCCATGATGCCGGGGATCAGCACGGTGGTGCCGTCGGAGATGCAGTCCACCTCCAGCTCTGTGCCCGGCATGTACTTGTCCACCAGCACGCTGTTATCCGTACCGCCGGCAAGGATGGCCTCCATGTAGGTCTTCACCTCATCGGAACTCCTCACCACGCGCATGCCCTGACCGCCGATCACATAGGAGGGGCGGAGAAGCACGGGATAGCCCAGGATCTTTGCGGCGATGAGGGCTTCCTCTGTGGTATTGACAGCCACCGCCTGGGGACGGCGCATGCCGATGCTGCCCAGGAAAGCGTCAAACTTTTCCCTGTCCTCCGCCACATCGATGCCGTGAGCGGAGGTGCCCAGGATGGTCACGCCGTGGCTGTCCAGATATTCCGCCAGTTTGATGGCGGTCTGCCCGCCGAAGGCAACTACCACGCCCATGACGCCTTCCATGCGGATGACATTCATGACATCCTCAGGCGTGACGGGCTCAAAATACAGCCTGTCGCAGGTGTCATAGTCGGTAGATACCGTTTCGGGATTGTTGTTGATGATGCTCACCTCGTAGCCGAGACCGCGGAGCACCTCAACGCACTTGACGGAGGAATAGTCGAACTCGATCCCCTGCCCGATGCGGATGGGTCCGGAACCCAGCACCAGGATGCGCTTCTTTTCATTCTGCGGGATCGGTGCCTGTTCCGTGTCAGGATAGGCGGAATAGTAATAGGCCGCGTGCCCGAAGGCGCCCTTGCAGGTATCGACCGCCTTGAAGGAAGCGGCGATATGGCAGGGCAGATCATGACCCGAAAGCTGTTTCAGCGCCTTGTCGGTATATCCCATGCGCTTCCCCTGCAGATACTGCTCTCCGGTCAGCTGCGTATCCGCGATCCCCAGTTCAAAGTCAGCAAGATTCTTGAATTTCTGCAGGAAGAAACGGTGGATCTTCGTGATCTCATAGAGATGCTCGATGCTCACGCCCTTTTTCAGCGCCTCAAACAGCGTGAAGGGACGCACATCATTCACCCGCCTGAGCCTCTCCTCCGGCGGAGCGCCCGAGAGAGATACCCTGTTCAGCGTCTCCTGCTTGATCTCCGCGCCGCGGACCGCCTTCATCAGCGCTTCCTCCACGGTAGCGCCGATGGCCATGACCTCGCCGGTGGCCTTCATCTGGGTGCCCAGTCTGCGGCTGGTATTGGTGAATTTATCAAAGGGCCAGCGGGGCATCTTCAGCACCACATAGTCCACATCGGGCTCGGTGGCGGCGGTACCCTCGGCATCCCTGTCAAAGGTGATCTCATTCAGCAGATATCCCAGGGCGATCAGGGTGGTCACCTTGGCGATGGGATAGCCGGTGGCCTTGCTGGCCAGCGCGGAGGAACGGCTGACGCGGGGATTGACCTCAATGACATAGTACTCCCCTGTCTCCTCCTTATAGGCGAACTGGCAGTTGCAGCCGCCCTCGATCTTCAGTTTGGCAACGATATCGATAGAGGCCTGACGCAGCATGTTCAGGTCTTTCTCAGGCACTGTCATAGCAGGCGCTACAACGAGAGAATCGCCCGTATGCACGCCTACAGGGTCGATATTCTCCATGCTGCACACGATGATGGCTTTTCCGCTGTGATCGCGAACAGCCTCGAATTCGATTTCTTCCCAGCCGGCAATATATTTTTCCACCAGTATCTGATGGATGGGCGAAGCATCCAGACCCGTGCGGGCAGCCTGCAGCATCTCCTCATGGGAATACGCCACGCCGCCTCCGCCGCCGCCCAGAGTGAACGCGGGCCGGATGATGACAGGATAGCCGATGGAATCCGCCACATTCACGGCAGTGTCCAGGTCCTCAGCGGTATCAGACTCGATGGTGGGCACGCCGATCTCCTGCATGGCATCCTTGAACAGCTGCCTGTCCTCCGCCATGGAAATGCTGCGGGCATCCGTTCCGAGCAAACGTACATTGTGTTCCTTGAGGAAGCCGCAGGCATCCAGTTCCATAGCCATGGTAAGGCCTGTCTGTCCGCCGAGACCCGCCAGAAGGCTGTCGGGCTGTTCCTTTTCTATGATGCGCTCAAGCGTCTCCAGCGTCAGAGGCTCCAGATAGATCTGGTCAGCCATGGCATGGTCTGTCATGATGGTGGCAGGGTTGGAATTGACCAGTACGATCTGCACGCCTTCTTTTTTAAGAATTTTGCACGCCTGGGTGCCGGCATAGTCAAATTCCGCCGCCTGACCAATCACGATGGGGCCGCTGCCGATGACCAGCACCTTCTTAATGTTTGTATCCAGCATAAAAATTCTCCGTTTCTGCATAAAATAGGGGCAGTAACGGAGATATTATAATTCTGAGTGCATAAAAATGCAATCAAGTTATGCAGTTGTCATTGGTTTTTTACTGTACATATTGCATTTTCATGCAAGATCGAAACGGAAAACGCATACCTCGCGATGGCCTTCCCTGTACATCTCATTATCTTCCGGAAGCGGGGCGATCTCCAGCATTTTTCCGTTCAATCCCTCCAGCGTGCGGCGGGAAGGCGTATTCTCCGGAAAACAGGTGATGATGATGTACTTCATGCCGTGTTCCTTCGCGAAACCGAAAAGGATCCGGCAGGCTTTCGCGGCGTAGTGATGCCCCCTGCAGGGCGGAAACACAGTATAGCCGATATTGCCGCCCAGATAGGTCTTTCCGTTGTGTCCCACCCGCAGATCGCAGTTCCCGATGGCTGTGCCGTCCGGATAACAGATATCAAAGTGATAAGCCGGCAGGAAGCGCCGGGCGGGATCTCCCTGCGCGAGCCTGTTTACTCGCAGCATGATCTCCCCGTCTGTCAGATGCGAAGTATCGCGGAAAGAATAAGGCTGCGCCACTGTATCGATGAAATGAACGACCTCCTCAGGCGTTTCATACTCATCGTAATCGCCGAAGATCCCGCTGCGGTGATAGACAACACCGGCCTGCTCGTTCTCTTCCAGCCGGTCCAGCAGCTGCTCTTTTCCGTATTTTCTTACATACTCTGTAAACCCGAGGGGCTTGCTTTTCTGCAGAAGTCCCCTCCGGCAGCCGGTCTCGTTGCATTCAAAGCATCCCTGCAGCCCGCGTTCCGCACTGCAGCGGCGGTTCTCGCAGAAATCCTTATCTTTGCACCCGTCTCCCTGACAGCCGGGACAGTTCTCATTTTCACTGCACAGGCAGCAGGCCAGACCGCACCGGGCGATCCCCAGTTCTCTTTTCATCCGCTGACCTCAGTTTCCGTTATTCAGTCCTTCTCAAAACCGAAGCACTTCAGGGAAGGCGCGTCATTTCCCTCGTAGGTGATATACACCGCCTGAACGCCGTCCGGGAAAGCACACTTCGCGGAACGCTTTTCCCATACATTGCTGTTGCTTACGGGGATCTCGCACAGCGCCTCTCCGTCCCACTTGCTGCGGATCACGAACTTGCCGCGGCCGTATCCGCGGAAGGTGACAGATATGCCGGTAACGCCCTTGCAGTCAAAATACTTGAAGCCGGCTGTAACGCCGTCACCCATCCGGGCGATGAAGCCGGTCTCCTTGTCATCATCCCTGCCGTCCTGCGTTACACGCGCTTTCAGAGGATTGCCGCTCATGGGATATCCTTCGGGATCGAACAGATTGCACGCGATATATGCCGGATACTCGCCTTCGCCTCTGAGCGGGCCGCCGTTCAGGCCGCAGGAGGTCATTTCCACCTGCCTGATTCGACCGTTTTCATCGAAATAAATAGGTTCCGCACAGCCCTGACGGGAGAACCAGGTGGCATTGGTCTGACGGTGATAGAAGATATACCACTGACCCCTGATCTCCACGATGCTGCCGTGATTGTTTCCGGCATAGGCCATGGGCTTGTCAGCAGGCTTGTAGGTATCGATATGGCTGTCATTGTTGCTGATGATCACGCCGCCGTAGGTGAAGGGACCGCGGGGATCCTTCGCCGTGGCGTAGCACAGTTCGTGCATGGGCGTGGATGAATATACAAAGTAGTAGGTATCGCCGCGCTTGCGGATGGAGGAAGCCTCGAAGAAGGCGTGTCCCTCATATCCTGAGCCTTCAGCATACATGGCGCCGGGAACAACGAATTTAGGTTCCTCGGCAATGGTGAGCATATCGTCTTCCAGAACGGTCACCATGGAGCCGTGACGGCTCTTGTCGCCGTGCCCGCAGAAACCGGTGTACATATAGCACCTGCCGTTTTCAAACAGAACGCCGGGATCGAACTGGGGCTCATCACCGGGGCGGTCGCCCAGACGGCGTCCCTGTTTGTCATGCACATAGCCGTAAAACCTGTACCGTCCGGCAGGGGTATCGCAAACGGCAACGGACACAAAGCCCACTTTGTCGTAAACATAGTACATGTAATAGCGTCCGTCGGGGCCCTGCGCCACATCGGGAGCGTACAGGCACATATGACCGTCGGCATTCACGGGATCTCCGTTGCGCGGGAAGGTCACGCCCTCACAGCGCCAGTCGCCCAGATCATCCACAGGGGCGCTCCAGCCCATATAATCGCCCATGCAGAACACATAGCCGTTGAAATAATCGTGGGAACCGTATACATACACGCGGTCGCCGAACACATAGGGTTCACCGTCCGGGATATATTCCCAGGAAGGCAGATAGGGGTTGAAAGCCTGCTTTTTCATTTTCGCATCTCCTTCGTTTACTCAAGATCACACATATCCGGTCAGCGCGTCACGCGTTGGCCTTATATTCATCCAGCAGCCACTTCTTGACGGGAGCGGGAGGGCAGTCTTCGCAGATGGAAGTCCTGCCGAACACCATGCGTCTGGGGGCGTTTTCATCAAACGCGGGCCATTCCGGCAGCTGTTCACCCTGGGAATCGATTCCGTTGGGATCGCCGGTCTTTATGAAATTGCACCAGTAATCGCACATCTGGCGTGCCAGATCATAGTGCAGCCCCCTGAAGGGACGCCAGCACTTCGCCAGAGTCTCGAAGAAGAACCACAGATCCACGGAGTGGAAGCATCCGGGATCATCCCAGCCGGGAATAGGCGCATCGAAATAGTAATAGTAAATGGGTTTTCCGTTGGCGCGGTAATGTCCCGCCAGGTTGGTGGCGAAATCGATAGCGCAGATCGCGCCTTCCTTCGCGATGCTTTCCTTTGTTGCCGGATGAGAGAAGAGTGAGAGCAGTTCATCCGCCTTTTTATCATCCGGGAAAACTTTCCTGACGAACGCTTTCAGGCTCTCCTCATCCTCCGCAGCGGGCGCGCCGAAAAATTCATTGGAAGTATGTCCCATCAGCACATTCACGGGCATGCAGTCTTCCGAACGGAACCAGTTCTGGCTGTTGCCGGTGCAGAAGGTGCCGTCCACCACTTCGCAGAAGGACATGCCGAAACCGTGGGTGCCCATCCATTCACAAACCTTGTCGCGCAGGGTCACTTCATCAACGGCACGGGCTTCCTCCAGCGTCTTTACGCCCAGGAAATCAAAGAATTCCACACCGGTCTGCAGGGCCTTTTCCATGGTGCAGGTCAGGCCCATGGGAGAAGGATAGGGGAACACGAAGGTGCCGCTCTGGATGATGGCATTCTTAAACAGTCCCTTGTTGCCGGGGCAGGTCATCTGGGCGGAAACGCTCATGCCGCCGGCCGACTGACCGCCGATGGTGATATTTTCGGGATCTCCGCCGAAAGCCGCGATATTGCGCTTCACCCAGCGGGTGGCTGCCTGCTGATCCAGGAAGCCGAAATTGGCACAGGCATCAGGAGCTTCCTTCTGGATCTCGGGATGCGTCATAAAGCCGAAAGCGTTGACACGGTAATTAACCGTTACCACCACGATACCGCGGCGTGCGATGCGCTCGCCGTCAAACTCCATCTCGGCGCTGTAGCCCACCTGAAGGCCGCCGCCGAAATACCATACGAACACGGGCATATCCTTGCGTCCGTCAGCCGGCGCCCATACGTTCAGATACAGGCAGTCCTCCCCCATGGGGATCTCCTTGTCCACATGCCACTCACGGTCATACAGATTCTTGGGATCTGCGCTGATGGGCGGCTGCATGGGGATCTTTGCGAAGGCATAGCATTCCCTGTCGCCTTCCCAGTTTTCACAGGGTTGGGGGGCGCGCCAGCGGTTTTTACCCACCGGAGGCGCGGCAAACGGGATACCTTTGTAGCTGGTGATGCGGGGATCAGCGGCCGGAAGGCCCTTCACCCATCCGTTTTCGGTCAATACGCGTCTGATCATTTTTCTTTCCTCCACGATCTGTTCTTTCAGATTCAATTTTCAGTTTTTTTCCGCCGGGGCAGTTCGATCTCGCTGTACACAGCGGCACCCAGGATCAGTACAGCACCCAGGATGCCGAAATGAGATATGTGCTGCCGCAGGATGACCACCCCGGTCAGCACGGTCACCACAGGTTCCAGATATCCCAGGATCGCCACGCTCTGGACGGGCAGCACGCCCATTCCGCCGAAATAGAAGATATAGGCGATACCTGTCTGCACGATACCCAGAATCAAAATCAGGATGATGCTTCGCGCCTCTGTCACAAAGGGGATCCCGCCGTTTTTGATCAGCACATAGGGAAGCACCACCGCCGCGGACACCAGCAGCTGATACGCCGATTTGCTCATAGGCTCGATCTTCCCGATCTTTTTATTGCAAAGCACGATACCCACAAAAGCGGCTGCCGCCAGAAGTCCCATGGCGATGCCGGGAAGATTGACATCCCGGATGTCCCCCTCCAGCAGTTCCGATACAAGCACGATGCCGGCGAACGCCACTGCCACACAAAGAGATTTTTTCAGTGTCAGTTTTTCCTTCAGCACCAGCGGCGACAGGGCGATCACGATGATCGGCGCCATGTAGTTGCACAGGCTCGCCACCGCGATCGTTGTGATCTGGTAGGCGATAAAAAGAAAGATCCAGTTGAGCCCCAGGCATACGCCGGACAGCGTGAGCAGCATGAAATTGCGCCTGATTCCCTCCAGGTCGACCCGCTGTTTCCGGGCCGTCATGAAGATCAGGATCGTGGCTGTACCGATGATACCGCGGCACAACACGATAAATTCACTTTCTGCATTGATAAACTGTACCAGCAGACCGATTGTACCATAAAGCAGCACCGCAGTGATATACTCAATTTTTGCTTTTTTCATGCCGGCGGCATTGATCTCACTCATAAAGGATATTCCCGGCCTTCTTCAGTTATTTGATATTTTTCAGTACCGTTCCAGATCACGCTGCATCTGCTGAACATACATATCCAGAAAATGCGCCTTTTCATCCCAGATCGCGCGGGCTTCAGGCGTCACGAGACGGTTATAGTGTTTCGCGTCCATGTGAGAATATGTTTTCTCGAAAGCCCCTTCGTAGCTGTTGATGTTTTCATACCCGCAGGCAAGCCCGTCCCAACACAGGCTCAGGGCGCCTTCCTCATCCAGCAGATCCGCCTCCATCAGCAGGAGCTGCTCGATCAGCAGTTTTTCCGGCTCCGCCATAAGCGCCTTATTGGAATGAGTGGCGATACAGAGGGCCGTCTTTTCCGTGAAGGACGGATCCATGCCGTGCTCTTCAGCGTATTTCCTGAAAAGGATCGCGCTGGCGGTCTGATGGTCCATCCGGTCCTCCCCCGCGTAGCCCGTATCATGGAAGGCCGCAGCGCAGAGGAGCACCTCCCGGTCGGCTTCCGGATGGTATGCCAGCAGTCGCTCCGCCCACTTCATCACGCGCATGGAATGGGCGCTGCGGGAGCGGAAAGGATGACGGTTGCTTTTGTCATGCCCGGAAGCGAGCAATATCTGTTCTGCATCTGTAGCATACATGCGGATGCGTTCATTTTCAGTCATGTTCTGCAGTTTTTTCATAAGTTACTCCGTTCCGTGTAATAAAATGCTTTACCGTATCGCAGGGACTCAACGCTTCTGTACGGAAAAAAGCAGGGTAAACAGTCTTTTTCTCATCCGGCGTCACCCAGTACAGATGCTCAGGAGTTCCC
>PITV01000294.1 GCA_017577285.1 Clostridiales bacterium | reverse complement strand
GATATTATGTGGACACAGTGGGACGCAATAAGGAAAAAATCGCAGAATACATACGCAATCAATTACAAGATGATATAGCGTATGATCAGCTGTCATTTAAGGAGTACATAGACCCGTTTACGGGTAGCAAGAATACAAAGGCATAAGGAAAGGCTGCTTCAGCGGCGGCCTGAGAATAACTTGCGATTGGCAGATTTTTTCGATGCGTCTTGAGACGCGGCTGGCATAATCGCCTTGAAGGCGTGGTGCATACCACCGGCTTAGCCGGTGGTTTTGATTTGAGACAGAATATGGAATGTTTCTGCTTATTCCGCCATGTGATGGATACGCGGAAGATCGGGCAAAACGCCGAACCGGTAGAAGCAGCGGGCGTTGCTGTGTAGGAACATATCCTTTTCAGTACCGGTAAGTTCCTTTGATCCGGTAACAAAGTCAAGACTCATCAGGTAGGTGATGGCTGTCATGGTGCGGGGATAATCGCTGCCCCACATCAGTTTTTCCATGCCGCAGATATCGCGGGCTTCAAGGATCGCCCGGATGGCGGATGGGTATGGATAATACTCATCATTGAAAAGCCAGGTGATGCCGCCGCTTTCGATGCTCACATTGTCAAGCCTGGCAAGCTTGATCTGCTCCTGCCATTTGGGCCTTGTGACCATGCCGAAATGACCTATGGCAATGCGCAGATTTGGATATGTCCGGGCCATTTCCCGGAGGGATCCTGTCTGGATATCCCCGTCCGCCATATCGATGGCGATGAACATGTCTTTTTCAGCAGCCAGCCTGAACACATCCTCATGATGGGTGAAATCGGTATCCGCCATGCGGCCGCCGCAAAGCTTGATCCCGTCAAACCCCTCCGTATCCGGCAAGGACTTCTCTTCATACAGACAGGTCACCCTGAAACGTTCCGGCTGGGAAGTACGGACCTGTTTCAGATACGCATCCTGATTACCGTCGATATATTCCTGCGTCAGCACCGCTCCGCCGACACCGGCAAAATCCATATTGGCCAGAAAACGTTCCGCGCTGTTGACGCCGTCTGTCATGTAAGGAGGGAGCATCTGACGGATCTCGTTTCCGAACATGCTTCTGCCGCCGCCTATATCATATACGGGCAGATCTCCCAGTTTTCCCTTCTGGCACAGCCATAGATGGGCATGCGCGTCGATCATGTTCCACCACTCCTGTCTGTTGTGTCTACGGATCTGCGAATGTCAGATCATCTGCCGGTGTCCACCCGACCCCTGTTCCATATCACAGCGGTCTTCATAGGAGCGGCTTTGCAGTATATCTCATTTTCGTAGGCGCCGATGGGGTCCGCGGCGAAATGCTCGCGGTCGATCAGCCCCACGATCTCATCATACCTGCTGACGGCCAGCATCTGAATGGCCTTTTCCATATGATCCTGACGGAAATTGATGCTTCCGAAGATCAGGTGATTCTGGAAACCGAAAGGCATGGTGTCGTAACTGACCGTGGGCCCCAGAGAGAAACTGTTATAGATGCCGTTGCAGCCGAGAACGCCGTATTTGAACGCCTGTTCATGTTCAGCACTGTTTCCGCTGACGCCGATGAACATGGTGGCCTTTCCGCCAAGCGCTTCAATGATGGCAGCGGCCAGTTCGGCCGGGTCATCGTACCTGTTCTGAACATATGTCCCGCCTGCCTGCTGGAGAGCGAATCTCACCTTCTGATGATCAGGATCAGACCTTCCCACAAAAACGATACCGGCGTCCGGATGGGCCTGACGTATCACATCACCGATAAACATGCCGGTGGTCCCCAGACCGAAGATCACCGTGCGTTCAAATATCTCATTGGCAGCGATCACGCGGGCTTCCTCCAGAGAGCAGTTATGCCTTCTGGCTGCCTGACGGAAATTGTGCGCTCCACCCAGGTCTTCCATGCGCTCCAGCTGGAACAGCATGCAGGAGAAAGGGTCGGGGAATACCATGCGTTTGGCAAAGGAAAGATCGACCTTTCCGTCATGCACATATCCGTCCGGTATGGAAAGGAGCATATCGGGATTCACATACATCCTGTCACAGAATAGGCCGTCTGCCTGATCGCAGCCGTATTCAAAATAGGTCTCATCTTCAGTAAAACGGGTGGGATCCACACTGTCTCCGCCGCGGATAAGGACGATGGCGAAACGGTTTTGCTCCGGCACCCATACGATGCCTTCATGACCGTTGACCAGTCTTTTCTGTCCTTCGGGAAACTTCGGGCCCAGTTCGCCGCGCTGGCCCATCCGCA
Organism: Clostridiales bacterium; assembly: GCA_017577285.1. Taxonomy (GTDB): domain Bacteria; phylum Bacillota; class Clostridia; order Christensenellales; family Aristaeellaceae; genus ZC3RG03. Next base: position 265 of record PITV01000294.1, on the reverse strand, counting down.
TCAGTTCCATATCAGTGCCGCAGAAACCCACCATAACGGGCTCGACAAGGATGCCCGGCTTTTTTTCTTCGCCGCGCAGACGCTGCCGGGGAGGATTGATCAGATCAACTTCCCCGTATACCAGCGGCCTTTCAGGGTCATTCTGAAAATAGGTTCCGATCGCTTTCATTCTGATCTCCTCCGCTCATTCAAAAGGATAGGGATAATCCGCGATATATTCATCCAGCAGGCCGCATTCATCCAGCGTTTTGAACAGCGTATAGCG
>PITV01000293.1 GCA_017577285.1 Clostridiales bacterium | reverse complement strand
GAAGAACGAGACTGTTTGAAGTGAATCAGCGTGTACGCGAGGTGAACATTCAAAGAAGATCCAGGGCACCGGGGCACACTTTTACAGGAAAGTCGTGCAGCGATACAGAATTGAAAGCCGATCCTGGCCTTGAACTTGATTTTGTGATCGCTCCGCCTCAGATGAAACGGTATATGGATATCAGTACTAAAATATTCGGGATCTACAAGAGATTCGTAAGTCCTGAAGATATTCATGTATACTCCATTGATGAGGTGTTTATCGACGCGACTGCATATCTGAAGAAATATGACATGTCAGCAAGAGAACTGGCCATGAAAATGATCCGTGAAGTGCTGGCGCAGACCGGGATCACGGCAACAGTAGGAGTAGGTACGAACCTGTATCTGAGCAAGATCGCGATGGATATAGTTGCAAAGCATATGCCGGCTGACAGGGACGGAGTAAGGATCGCGGAACTGGATGAAATGGAATACAGAAAACAGTTGTGGTCACATACGCCGCTCACTGATTTCTGGCGGGTCGGAAAAGGATACGCAAAAAAGCTGGAAGCGAACGGCCTGCGAACGATGGGGGATATCGCAAGATACTCCATTGCCTGCGAAGACAGGCTGTACGAAATGTTTGGTGTCAACGCGGAGCTTCTGATCGATCACGCATGGGGCGTTGAGACTTGTACGATCGCCGATATAAAGGCATTCAAACCGGAAACGAACAGTCTCTCGTCGGGACAGGTGCTTTCTGAACCTTATGAGGCGAAAACAGCAAGGATCGTGGTTCTGGAGATGTGTGACCTGCTTGCACTGTCTCTTGTTGAGAAGGGATTTGTTACAGACCGGATAACGATCAATGTTTGCTATGATATTGAAAACATGAATGATCCCGACAGAAGAAAAAAGTATACAGGAGCAGTTGAAAGGGATTTCTACGGGCGTGAAGTGCCCAAGGCCGCTCACGGAAGCATCGACCTGCCTTGCTGTACTTCATCAGGAAAACTGATCATGAATGCCGCCGGCGAGCTGTATGACAGGATCATAGACAGTGAACTGCTTGTAAGGCGAATGTATGTAGTGGCGGAAAATATTATTCCCGAGAGCGAAGGGGGACGTACAGGAGAACCCGTCCAGGTGGATATGTTCACGGATCCGGCTGAAGAGGAAAGCGGGAAAAAGAAGATGGATGAATCCCTGAACCGCGAGAAGAAACTGCAGCAGGCAGTGATCGGGCTGAAGAACAGATTCGGCAGAAACGCGGTGCTGAAAGGAATGAATCTGGAAGAAGGGGCTACTGCCGTGGCGCGAAACGGACAGATCGGAGGACATAAGGCATGACAGACAGATATGAGGATATCATGATGCTTGACCGTCCTGTATCTAAAAATCATCCTCCCATGAGCAGACTTGCCAGAGCGGCACAGTTCGCGCCTTTTGCCGCGCTGAGGGGATATGATGATGCAATCTGTGAGGAAGCACGCGACACGGAGACTGCGGAAGAAACCAGTGATGAACAGAAACTGGAGATCGGCAAAACACTGGTGAATCTGTACCAGAAACTGAAACACGGGAAAGAACCGCGTGTGCTGATCACTTATTTTGTTAAGGATGCAACCAAGACCGGCGGAGCATATCTGAAAGAGGAACTTGAAATATCAAAAGTAAATCTTACTGAACGACTGATATATTTCAAAGACGGAAAGACTGTACATGCGGAGAATATACGGGAAATCGTTGAAATAAGCCGGTAGATACGCCGTGAATTGCATCTTGACCGATTCGGCATAATGTGAGAAAATAACGGTGCAGACAGGGGATTTGAGATTTTTCCGATCCCCTTGCCGATGAAAGGAAGAAACATGCTTTCCGAATTTGAAATCAACAGAATCTATATGGAATATCAGCCAAAGATCCTGAAGTACCTGATGTACAAGACAAATTCGAGGGATCTGGCTGAGGATCTTTGCAGCGATGTGTTTATGAAACTGCTGAAAAAAGCTGACAGTTTTGATGAAACAAAGTCGTCTGTTTCCACATGGATCTACACCATTGCCAGAAATACCCTGTACGATTATTTCAGGACCCGTCATGTAACAGAGGAACTTGATGAAGAGATCCGTGAAGAAAGCGATGTTGAGGAAAGCCTCTGCAATGAAGAAACGATGCAGGAACTGGCCGGTGCTCTCAAAAAGCTGGATGAACGGGAGAGAGATCTGATCCTTTTACAGTATTACGGCGGGAATACCCTGAAGGATATTGCGGAAAGGATGGGCATCTCATACAGTTATGCCAAGATCCTTCATAAGAAGGCACTCGATCATCTGAAACAGCTGATGGGCTGATCAAATCAAGTGTCATAGCCATTTCATAAAATTGTTTGCTGTGTTTTGTTGGAGGCTTGAGATATGGAAAAGAAATTAAAGCAGATGTTCGATTATCAGAGATTCAGCGGGAATCCGGACATTGACAGGATGATGAAGGAAGCGGAAGCCCGTTATCCGGTCGCTCTTTCGGATGAGGATCTGTTTTTTGTGAACGCAGCCGGTACGGATGTTGAC
>PITV01000292.1 GCA_017577285.1 Clostridiales bacterium | reverse complement strand
GATCATATCACAGCCGCTTCCGACAGCCAGCAAAACGGCATCTTCCTCTGAGTAAGCGTTGCTGATGGCGGGAACATCCAGCGTATCGGTCATGACGACCCCTTCAAAGCCGAGTTCCCGGCGCAGTATGTCATTGATGATGTGATACGAGTAGCAGGCGGGATTTTTAGGATCAAGCTGCGTATAAACGGCATGAGACATCATGATGCACTGCGCGCCGTTTTCGATCCCGGCCCGGAACGGCAGGATATCCTCGCTGTATATCTCATCATCCGGCTTTGTGATCCTTGGGATCACTTCATGAGAACTGACATTTTCATCTCCCAGACCGGGAAAATGCTTGTACACCGGAATGATACTTTTCGCGGTCAGGCCGGCGGCATACTGCATTGAAGCCATGGCAGCCGCGTCCGGACGGGATGACGGTGTCCTTCCGCGCAGTTCATCCACATCGCTGCCGGATGCCAGATCTGTCACCGGAGAAAGATCCATATTGAACCCGAGTTCGTTCAGATACGCTCCGATGCCGGCGCCCGCCTCATAAAACAGCGCCGGATTGTTCCTTGCGGCAATATTTTCGGGAAAGTCCGCCCCGTCCAGGCCCAGTTTCAGCGCCACACGCGCCACATCCCCACCTTCCTCCTCCGCAAGGATGAAAGGCACAGCGGGCAGCCCGGCCAGCGCAGCTGTAAATGCCTTCAGCTGTCCGGCGTTTTCGATATTCTTTCCGTATATCATCACTCCGCCGAAGGGATACTGCCTGAAGACGCCGGCCATCGTTTCATCAAACATGGTTACCCGCTCCAAGGATGAAAAGGCCTCCGGTGACACGATGATCATCTGGCAGATCTTCTGCCTCAGTGTCATGCGGGATACGATCTTCTCCGCTTCCGCCCAGACATCCTGATCCTGTGCAAAAGCGGCGGCAGGCAGCAGAGCCAGTATTATGAATGTTATGAAAATCTTTTTCAATACGCGCATAGGAGCCTCCTTTCGCGTGTTCTATTATCCCACATTTTCACATTTTTTCAAATCATTTTATTACATATTTATTGCATTTTTTCAATTTAATAGACAAGAGATAGAATAAAAGATATAATAATATTGGATAATTATGGGGAGGTTTACTCTTTTGGACAAGATTCTGAACGATAAATTCGAAAAACTGCTGGAGACCGTCCAGAAGCCCGCCCGCTATATCGGCGGCGAGCGCAACAGTGAAGTCATTCCCTTTGAAGAGGCAAAATGTTCATTTGCCTTCTGCTTTGCGGATACATATGAGATCGGCATGTCCCACCTTGGCATGAAGATCCTTTACCATATCATCAACAATATGCCGGGGTATCTTTGCGAGCGCGTATTCATGCCCTGGCCTGATATGGGCGATGCCATGCGTGAACAGGGCATTCCTCTTTTCAGCATCGAAAGCAGGACCCCGGTACGTGATTTTGATATCATCGGTTTCACTCTTCAGTATGAAATGAGCTACACCAACATACTGGAAATGTTGGATTTGAGCGGCATAATGCCGTACAGCCGCGACCGCAGCGAAAATGATCCTCTGATCGTGGGCGGCGGCCCCTGTGCCTTCAATCCCGAGCCTCTCGCGCCTTTCTTTGACGCTTTCATGATCGGCGACGGCGAGGAACTGATGAAGGATTTCGTGTCCACTGTAAGACGCTGTAAAGAAGAAGGCTGCTCTAAGCACGACACGCTGAAAGCCCTGTCCGCTTTGCGCGGTGTTTATATTCCCTCGTTCTATAAGGCTGAATATAATCCTGACGGAACGCTGAAGTCCTTTGAACCCGTTGAGGAGGGTGTACCGGCAACGGTAAAGCGCGCCATCGTCAGGGATCTGGACAGCGCCCCCTACCCCGACAGCATCCCTGTTCCCTATACTGAGATCGTGCACGACAGGATGGTGCTGGAGATCATGCGCGGCTGCACCCGCGGATGCCGTTTCTGCCAGGCCGGAATGCTGTACAGGCCGGTTCGTGAACGCAGAATGGAAACGCTGCTGGATCTGGCCGAAAAGCTGGAAAAAGCCACCGGCTATGAAGAGCTTTCCCTTTCCTCCCTGTCCAGCGGGGATTATACCTGTCTTCCCCAGCTGATCTCCTCGCTGATGGAGCGCTTCAGAGAAAAACGTGTCGGCGTTTCTCTTCCCTCCATGCGCATCGACAACATCGTAAAACAATCCCTGGAAGAGACCCAGAAGGTGCGCAAGAGCGGCCTGACCCTTGCACCAGAAGCCGGCACCCAGCGGCTTCGCGATGTGATCAACAAAGGGGTCACAGAGGACGATCTGGTCCGCAGCGTGACGGATGCTTTTGAATGCGGCTGGAGCAGTGTGAAGCTGTATTTCATGTGCGGCCTTCCCACTGAAAGCGATGAAGATCTTCAGGGCATCGCGCATCTGGCTCAGCGCGTTGTAAGCTGTTATTTCTCCCTGCCCAAGGAAAAGCGGGCGAAGGGGCTCCGGGTCACCGCCAGCGTTTCCGTATTCGTTCCAAAGCCCTTCACTCCTTTCCAGTGGGCGGCTCAGGATACCAT
>PITV01000291.1 GCA_017577285.1 Clostridiales bacterium | reverse complement strand
GCGTATTGTATGCCGTTAACAGCAGAAATACAATCACGGAATATGTGCCAAACTTTACTGCCGAAATTTGTTGAAGATGTATATTACGGCATATTTATTTACATTGCTAATTTATATGCCATATTTTACATTGTGTATGATCAGCAATATTTACATCATTTCAAACAATGCAGGCATCAGAAGATCACCGTTGTTCAGATAAACGCCCTTTTCTGCATTCTTCTCATCAAATTTTACGGGGTTTCCCGGTTTTCTGCTGTCATAAATCGCGAAAGGAACCGCGTGTCCGTCATGCGTTCTGGTGGTCATCAGGGTGGGGTGATCAGAAAGAAGCAGGATCCTGAAATCTTTATCCACCTCAGGCATTTTTTCAAGAAGAGGAGCAATGATCTGCTCATCGATGCATTTGATCGCGATCAGTTTATTTTTAAGATTGCCCGCATGGCTCATCTCATCAGGTGCTTCCACATGGATTGCCGCGAAATCATTGCCGGCACGAAGACTGTTCAATGCCGCTTTCAGTTTTCCAGCATAATTCGTATCGATATCTCCGTTTGCGCCTTCAACAGACGGTGCCTGCAGACCTGCCAGATTCGCGATTCCCCAAACCAGAGGTACAGCGCTGACCGCATCACCTGCATGGCCGTACTTTTCCTTAAAAGAAGGAAGCTGCATGGCCCTGCCCGGGCCCCATGGCCATATCATATTGGCAGCCATCTGTCCTCTGTTTCTTCTCGCCTCATTGATGGGATGATGATCAAGAAGCTTATAACTGATATTCATTATATCAGTCATTTCCTGAGCGTAATCACCCTTTGGCATATAACCGGCAACAGGCTGTTCAAGTACATTGTGCGGTTCAGTCATTTTAAAAACGAAATCATCGGGCGCGTTGATCACGCCGATATGGCGGAATGTGCGGCTTATATGGATCTTTAAACCTACTTTCCGTGCTGCGTCAATAAATTCAGGCTGCGAAACGAGATACTCCATCAGTCCCTGCGCGTCATCACCTTCCACATTTCCGCCGTTATGAGAATGGATAATGCCGTTCTCAACATTGCACAGGTTGACGCGGAATGATACTTCACCCGGTTTCAGAATCACGCCCACGCCTGCCGCTTCAAGCACACTCCTGCCTGTATAGTATTTTCTCGGATCGTAGCCGAAAATATTCAGGATGGCTGTGTCGCTTCCCGGAGCCACGCCGAACGGCACTGTCTGGGCCGTACCGAACATTCCACCTGCCAGGATATCAAAATGCGGAAGATTCAGGCTTTCTATTGGCGTCTTTCCGTCTAATTCATCCAGTGCCACATCTGCCATGCCGTCACCGATCACAAGAACATATTTCATATCATTTCACCTTCAATCAGAATTTTGTTCCTTTGGTGCCCTTCGTTCCCTTTGTGCCTCCAAGTGAAACCGCGGAGAGGATATCAGATGTGAACGCGTAACTGTTCTTTTCTTTATCCTCGTGTGCTTTCATCGCATATCCGACCATCTTGTCGATCAGTTGTGTGTAAGTGAGCCCTGTTTCTGTCCACAGATAATATGCCAGGGATCCGGGGATGGTATTGATTTCGGTGATATAGTAGTTGTCGCTGTTTCTGTCCAGCATATAGTCGATTCGAACCACACCCTTGCAGTCCATAGACTTGAATATCTCAACAGAGAGATTCTGCAGTTTCTCTGTCAGTTCATCGCCGACAGGTGCAGGTATAATGCGTTTCAGACTTGCCATTCCCTTGCTGCCGCTGCCGGAAAGGTATTTCTCGGCAAAGTCAAGGAAATCTCCTCCGTTATTCGGCATCTCAAGTACAGATGCTTTCACCTCATCATCATATCCCAGAACGCTGCAATTCACTTCGATCGGCCTGTCAAGTCCTTTCTCCACCAGAACGCGGCGGTCGTAAGAAAAGGCCAGATCCAGCGCATCGGCCAGCTTTTTGCGGTCATCCGCACGGCTGACACCGATAGATGAACCGAGGCATGCCGGCTTTACAAACACAGGATATCCAAGCTCCTTCTCGATCGAATCCATCATTGCGGAAGGATCTTTCTCATAATCGATGCGAACTGCAGGGATGGAGGGCAGCACCGGGAATCCCATGCCGCGGAAGAAACACTTCATGCTGATCTTATCCATACCGATAGCGCTGGCGGTAACGCCGGTGGAGGTGTAGGGAATATCCGCCATTTCCAGCAGTCCCTGCAATGAACCATCTTCGCCGTGCAGGCCGTGCATGACGATCACAGCACAATCGAGGCGTGCAACGATCTCCTGTTCCATTCCTTTATTGAACAGGCCGGAGGCCCTGCTGTAATGTACGAGCGCACCGCTGCCGGCGGTCATATCCAGCTGCACTTTTTTGATATCCTTGCGGAATTCATCAAACGGAGTATACGATTTTATATTCTTCAGGCATTCACCGGTATACCAGTCGCCCTTCTGTGTGATATAAACGGGAATTATTTCATACCTGTTCCTGTCAGCATAGTTCATCATCTGAACGGCACTGATGATGGAAACCTCGTGTTCACAGGAACGGCTTCCGAAGAATACACCCAGTGTAAGCT
>PITV01000290.1 GCA_017577285.1 Clostridiales bacterium | reverse complement strand
ACGTTACATTCGATCACGATCTCATAGATCCGACTGAAGTGATGGCGGGTTTGACGTTGATTTCCGATCAGGTCGCCACCCGTTTGCGGCGTAAGAAGCTGTATGCTTCCTTCGTACAGATCCAGGTGAAGGATGTAAATCTTAAAGTCATCAACCGGCAGAAATCGCTGGAGGAGTATACCTGCAACACCCGCCTTATTCGGGACACGGCCATGGAGCTGCTGCAGGAGAACTGGCCTGCTGGAAAGCCAATACGGATGCTCAGTGTGGGCGTCACTGGTCTCAGCATGGACGGCGCACAGCAACTGAACATGTTTTCGGATACAGTCAAAATGGAAAAAGCTCGCAAATTGGATGATGCAGTGGACAACATCCGTTCTAAATTCGGGAAGGAAGCCGTTCGATTCGGGCGGAACCTTGGAAAATGAAAAAGGACGATCAATGACCGTTCTATTATTTGGCTCTTCAACAAAAAGTGTGGAATCGTCTTCTGACAGAAGGCAGTGACAGATATTTGATCAAGGTGAAAAAGTAGTCGTCGTTGCGGAACCCGTAACCGATACGCTTGGCCACCTTGATCTTGTTATTGAACCCTTCCAGCTTGCCGGTGCTGATCGGATAAACAGCGTGGGAGATCAGGCCTTCCAGCCGCTTTTCCTTCAGCTCCGCGAATTTGACCAGCTGCGGGATATGGCTCGCTTTCGCGGCGTTGAACCAGGCAGTCCATCTCTCTTCAGCGATATCCGGATCGTCCAGCTCAAATAATTCGGACATCTCTTCTTTCATTGCATAACATAAAGCCAGCCTGCTGTGATCCGACAGGATCTGTTTCAAAGATTCTGCCTTGCTGCCCTTCAGTTTCCGTCCGGACATCAGCAGATTCCACCGGCTGGACTTGATCGCGGAATATGTATGAAGTTCCTCCCTGGCGGCTGCTTTGGTCTCTTTCCTCTTCGCAGGGTCTGCCTCCCGCAGAAGAGCGTCCTGATACTCATGTGACCGTGCCTGATGCGCCTTTGCTTCCTCCAGCCTGACAGAACCAAGAACATCCTTCCCGAACTGCGCCTGCATATGATATCTGTCGTACACGATCCTTGCCTGCGGCAAGTGTTTTTCGACCAGAATATGGTAGGACGCATTCATATCCATGGCCACTGCTTTTACCTCTGACAGAAGGGAAAGGTCATATTCCTCAAAGAACTTTCGGAAATCCTCCTTTGATCTGCCTTTGCCTACCCAGAGGACGTCCCCTTCCTCCAGGTCCATCACACAGGTCGCGTAGGTGTGGCCCTTGTGGACAGCGAATTCATCTACTGCCAGATATCTCGGCTTATACTTCTTTTCCCTCAGTTCTGTTGCCCTTTGCTCCAGCTTTTCTTCCATGTATTCCCTGTGGATCCTGCTGATCGTGTTCCAGCGTATCCCGGTGAAACGGCTGATCGCGCTGATCGGAATGTGGAATTGAAGCAGCCCTCTGAGCCACATGGCCGCACGTTTCGTGATCCTGGTCCCCGGATGCCGGAGCATCCCAAGATCCTCCGTAAACACCCTTCCGCATACCCGGCACTGGTATCTGTGTATCTCTGCCCGGATCGTCTGTGTGATCCCGTAGAACACAGGCATGTCCTTCAGGTCACATGTGTTCCGTGACTGGACATACGCCCGTCCTCCGCAATCAGGGCACCGGGCCGCTGAAGTCTTCTCCTGACTGATGTATGTCAGCAACGCACTGCTTTCTTCTTCATTAAAATCAATCGATTTAAGCGTAAACTGTTGGCAATTGAATAAATCTGCGGTAATATAGTTGTTGAGCACAAGCTTGCTTCCTTCCCGTTTTTGTCTAGTCAACCTAAATGATGAAGCATCTTGTGCTCTTTTTCAATATTCACTTTTCCACACTTTTCGTTGAAGAGTCAAAATATTTATATTCGAATAATCAGCATAGGATCAATACTATGTGAAAGAGGCAGCATCATGGAACTGACGTTGAAACAACTGAAGTATATTCTTGTTGTGGCGGAAGAAAGGAGCATATCCAAAGCAGCCAAGAAGATGTTTATTTGCAAACCATCCCTTAGCCAGATCATCAACCGCACGGAACAGGAACTTGGCGTTCAACTGTTCAATCGTGATAAGAAGCCACTTTCTCTCACATATGCAGGAGAGCTGGTAGTGGAGATGGCAAAAAAGTACTTTTCTATGGAAGTGAGCCTGTTCCGGGAGCTTAGCGATATCGAGGATGAGCAAGCAGGACGGTTGGTCATCGGCGCCTCTCCCACCAGAGGCGCGAGAGTAATACCGCCGATCTTTGCCGCGTTTCATGAAGAATACCCGAAGGTCGAACTGGTTTTAAAAGAAGAACGCAGCTCACGGTTACTGGAACTGCTGGACACAGGAGAGGTGGATTTAGCCTTTGTAGGACACAATTCCTCCGAGGCCGATTCCGTATGCCTTTTTAGGGACCGATTGATGCTCGTGATCCCGAAACCGTGTCCATATCCCATTCCATTACAGGATGGCCAGGAAAAAATCAGTCTGGAGCATTTTCGTGACACACCCTTTATTCTGCTTCATGAGGGGCAAGCATTACGAAACCT
>PITV01000289.1 GCA_017577285.1 Clostridiales bacterium | reverse complement strand
GTTCTGTCCATGACTGCTTCCCGTCGGAACCGGATTACCACATCCCCATACCATCCGGCACTGGCAGACGCTGCTTGGACAATATCACGAGGTGCGAGATAACCATACTTCTCAAACTCACCGGGTGCGACTTTGTTCACCCGGTCATAAGGATGTCCAAAGTACTGTGAAGAAAGCCGTGCTCTTACATCCGGTAGATTTGCGCCTTGAGATGTTCCGGTTTCCATTTGGTTCTTGAAGTGTGTATCAATGATCGCCTCAACATACTCGCGCCTGACTCGCATAGCAGGATCATTGGCATCAATGACAGCCTTGAGCTGTCCATTCAGATACTCTGCGTCCTGCCGGGACAGACCGCCTTCACGGACCAGTCGCTGAACATCCAAAGCCTCTTTCCTTGCAAAGTGCTGAAGTGACAACGGCACGCTCCCGCCGCCACCGGCATGGCTTGTTCCACCTCTCGATCCCATTCATCTTACCTCCCATTGTCAGAAAAGGCAAGTTCGCGGGTGAAAGTCTCGTAGTACGGGGCATGATGCTCGATATTTCCTTCACATTCCCGGGGAACATCCCCGAAAAAGATGATCTTTTCCGGCTTGATCCGGGCCAGCATCTCGTTATATCCGTCAATAAACAGCTGCTTGGCTTCCCTGTTTTTCTGTGTTCCGACGGAAGACACCGCCACAGTACTGTGTACCGGTTCGCCGTCAAAGCACCATTCAAAACTGTCCCGGCCTATCCAGCCGATCGTGGGAACAACAGTAATGCCCACGCTCTGCCAATATGCCGCCAGCTGATGCTTTCGCCAGTGGTTATAGACCTGTACTGCCTTCGGATAATCCGAAAACATCGAAAAATCCGGGCTCATCACAGCCTTGAACTGGCGAAGAAAAAGAGCATAGCGTGAGGGATCATGCCATGCTCTTTCAAAAAGGTAATCATCCAGAAAAAAGTGTACGCCGAGAGACTCACGATGAGGCTCCTTCAGTGCATGATTGAACCGGATCCACTCGATCCGGTCGTCCAGATGCACAGGACTCAGAACGGGAATGCCGTATTCGCCCGCGGCTTCATACTTTCCCAATTCCAGATTGTGGCCGTTCCGCTTTACGGCTTCCAACGACATTCCCGTTCACCTCCTATCAGGTACCGGACCCGCTCTGCGCAGAAGCGAAGGTGGGTTCATACACAGTTTCCAGGAAAGTGGCAGCCTGTGCAGCAGTGAACCCGTTCTCCCCCTCATCGGCCACAGCCTGATAGCGTCCGTCATGGGTGCGCTTGATAGCGGTGAACTCGACTTCGGGGTTCTGGCGGTTGATGGTCTTGCCTTCCTTGGTGGCAAAAGACTCGGTGAGGGGCTTGGCGCGGACTTTGTACAGCCATACATAGCGGTACTTGCCGTTGCTCTTTTCACTCTTGAAACCGACGGCGAAATAACTGGGCTTGTCCTGAGCGGTACGCACCAGTACGCCGTTTTCATCGATCTCGTTGCTGAAAAGCAATTCCTGTATGGACAGAGGAATATCCGCCATCTTCAGTTTGAAGGTCAGTTCCGGGTCAGCATAAATGGTATCGAACTCGATATCATCCGCATACATGATGTCCGGATCAGTGTTTTCAGGCGTGACAGTAGCTTCGATCGCACCGGCAACAGCCTGAACGGTTCCATAGGTAAGGGTCGCCTCGGTATCGGCCGTCAGCGGTGCAATGACCACATTCTTCAGACCGATGGTAGAGGACACATTGGGAGAAGCAGTTACAGACATAATTCTTTACCTCCGTAGTTCTGTCAGTAGTCCGTCCCGGATGATGCTGAAGGCTTCATCCTGACGGGTGTCAAAAGCCGGACGCACATACGGATGCGCAGGCGCGGGACCGGGACCGCCGTGACCGTACTCCACATATGCGGGGTAGTAGTCCTCATCGTCCCAATCCTTTCTGTGCACACCGATCGTTATGTGCAGTCCGGTGCGTTTGTGTTTCTTCACGCGCCCGGTCGAGATCGCGCCGTGAAGTTTGTTGCTGATGATTTTCGGGTCAGTGGACGCATTTGCTTTCATCTGCTGATCGATGGGAATGGCGGCTGCCTGCAGGATCCGCCGGGCAGCGGGAGCGCCTTCAGCATCCGTGTTCAGGGCGTTTGCCATGCGATTGATATCGCCGATCAACTCATCAAAGCCTTCTGTCCGAAACGATACTGCCATGTCACACCGCCTCCTGCAGACACCATGTCCACTGCACGGTGTACTGTCGGGTCGCTGTATCGTAGGCGGGCTGGTTATAGCCCTTGTCTGATTCTTCGACCATGAAAAAACCGGCAGCGTACATGGCGCTCCGAATGGCATACCTCATGGCAGTGGGGTCGGTGTCCGACCACAGGTTCATGTACACATAAGTGCGGTACCCTGTCACCGTATCATCCTCATATGCCGTCTCTGTCGTTGTAGTGGAATACACCACATACTGCTGGGGCGGATTCTGATTCTGGCCTGCCGAGCGCCATACACCGGCATACACAGGGATACCGATGTTTTCGAGGGCTTCCTGTACCTGTCTCATCCGCTCACTCCCTTTGCAAGAGAAGCTTTAAGACCAAGATAGGTTT
>PITV01000288.1 GCA_017577285.1 Clostridiales bacterium | reverse complement strand
GCTGTACCGTATGCAGGTAAGTCCTCTGGACTGCACCGGCTGCGGCAACTGCGTGGATGTCTGCCCGCAGACCTCCAACGACAAGGTCGAAGCTGCTGACAAGCCTCTGACCATGAAGCCCCTGGATTCTCAGCGCAAGGAAGAGGCCAACTGGGAGTTCGCCATGACCGTTCCCGAGGTAGCCGACCGCATCGTCAACAAGGCTTCCGTCAAGAACAGCCAGGCTCTCAAGCCCCTCTTCGAATTCTCCGGCGCCTGCGCCGGCTGCGGCGAGACCCCCTATGTGAAGCTGGTCACTCAGCTGTTCGGTGACAGAATGATCGTTGCCAACGCTACCGGCTGCTCCTCCATTTACGGCGGTTCCGCCCCCACCTGCCCCTACACCACCAACGAAAAGGGATTCGGTCCTGCCTGGAGCAACTCCCTGTTCGAAGATAACGCCGAGTTTGGTTTCGGTATGAACCTGGCCACCGCTCAGCGCCGCGCCAAGCTGGCCGAAGTGGCTGCCGATGTGGTCGCCAACGGCTGCAGCGAAGAGATCAAGGCCGCCGCTCAGGAATGGCTCGACAACATGGACAACGCTGAAGGCAGCCGCAAGGCCGGTGAAAAGCTGGTCGCGCTGATCGAAGCGAAGAACCCCTGCTGCGGAAACGGCAAGTTCATCCTGGAGAACAAGGACCTGCTCACCAAGAAGTCCATCTGGATCTTCGGCGGCGACGGCTGGGCCTATGATATCGGATACGGCGGTGTGGATCACGTTCTGGCTCAGAATCAGGATGTCAACATCCTCGTTCTGGACACCGAAGTTTACTCCAACACCGGCGGACAGGCCTCCAAGGCTACTCCTACCGGCTCTGTGGCGAAGTTCGCTGCCGCCGGCAAGCGTACCAAGAAGAAGGATCTGGGCATGATGGCCATGAGCTATGGCTATGTGTATGTGGCTCAGGTCGCCATGAGCAATCCTGCTCAGGTCATCAAGGCCATGATCGAAGCCGAAGCTTACAACGGACCTTCCCTCATCATCGCCTACGCTCCCTGCATCAACCATGGTCTGAAGGCCAAGGGCGGCATGGGCAAGGCTCAGGCTGAGATCAAGAAGGCTGTTGAGTGCGGCTACTGGCAGTGCTACCGCTTCAATCCCGATCTGGCCGCGCAGGGCAAGAACCCCATGACCGTGGACAGCAAGGATCCCACCGGCGATTATCAGGAGTTCCTGAAGGGCGAAGTCCGTTACACTTCTCTCGCCCAGCAGTTCCCCGATGCCGCCGCGAAGCTCTTCGCTCTGCAGGAAGAAGACGCCAAGGTGCGCCTCGAATCCTACAAGAAGCTGGCTGCTCAGGAGTAATCATCTCAAGTGCATATTCAGGAGGTGCCGTGAAAACGGCACCTCCTCTTTTTTTATACAAAAAACAGGTGTACACGCCTTCCGGACCATCGTACACCTGTTTGTCATATTTGCTTCTGATCGCGCTCATACCGCCCGTATGAGGCTTTCCTGCGCATTAACGGAAAAAGGAGAATAAACCAGCACAGTCCTGATCGTGTCGAGCCCGGATTGAAGCGTTCTGTCATCCGGGCACATCACATTCCGGCAGTCCGTTATCCTCTTCTTCCATTGTTTTCTTCTTCCGATATATGCTCTTCATTTCCTCAATAGGAAACGACCAACACCATCTTGAATCTCTCTTCACCGTATACAGCGTGAGGAATATCTTTCGGCATAATGATGGTCTCTCCCGCGTTCAGGATGAACACCTTTCCGCCCACAGTAAAGCGTCCCGTCCCCTCCAGCACAGTCACCATGGCATCTCCGGCGGCGGCGTGAGTGGATATCTCCTCCCCCTTGTCAAAGGAAAAAATCGTCATACTGACAGTGTCATTCTGCACCAGCGTTTTGCTCACAACCTGCCCGGGCTGATACGCCACCTGATCCTTCAGACACAGTTTCACATGCTTCTCGATATTCTTGTACATCGTTCTTCTCCTCTCATCATTTCATCCGCGGTGCCGGCGTTCCAGCCCTGCGGATCTGTAGAAAGCTTCTTTTTCCTCATAAAGCATATCATCAGCAAATTTTACCAGTTCGGGGATCGAGGCGCCCGGATGATCGCGCAGCGCGCTCATTCCCAGAGATACTGTCAGTTCGTTCACCAGTTTTCCCTGATGCGCGACCGTCAGCGAGCGAAAATGCGCGATCTGCGCCTGCACCACTTTCACCGGTTTGAATGTGATCACGATGAACTCATCCCCGCCGGAGCGGCAGAGCAATTCCGCCCCGTCGAATGCGGTCCTCATGCATTCGGCTGTGCCTGTCAGCATTTCATCTCCCGCCTCATGCCCCAGCGTGTCATTATTGATCTTCAGACAGTTCAGGTCCAGCGCGATCACGATCAGATCCTCATTCAGCGGCTTTTCCGCCAGCTGATCGATATATTCAATATACATATTGCGGTTGGAAAGTCCCGTAAGCACATCCATATGGGCCTGATCCGCCGCTTTCAGGTAATAATGCTGTTTCTGCAGTGACAGCAGCATGGACATTCCCATGTCACAGAAATATAGCACAGGAAAACGGATCATGAACGTTTCCGTATAACCTTTGGGC
>PITV01000287.1 GCA_017577285.1 Clostridiales bacterium | reverse complement strand
CTTTATGAGGATTACGCTATGGAAAAGATAACAGATGAACGTTTTGAAAAGCTGTCTTCCTCATATGAATATGAACAGGATGAGCTGCAGGAAACGCTTCAGAGTGAAACGCAGCGGATGAATGAACTGCAGTCAGGCGTTGACCGGACGGATCAGTTTATGAAACTGCTGCACAAGTATCGGAATGTGGATGAACTGACGGATGATATGGTCCGGAAATTTGTTGATAAGATCATCGTTCATCATCTTGAGCAGGATGAGAACGGAGAATCCATCCGCAGCATCGAGATCCATTTCAGCTTTATCGGTTGTTTCGATATTCCACCGGAAGCGTTTGAACACATTCCAGTTGATCCTGCAGAAGAAGCGCGAAAAGAAAAAGAACGTCAGCGTGGACGCGAACGGCGCGCGAAAGCCCGTGAAGAAAAAGAAAACGCAAAAGCAGCAAACGAAGTACAAAACGAATAACGTAACGGACCCTAAGGCGGTACCATTCGGAGTATTCCGAATCGGGTGCCGCTATTTGTTTGTCTCAAATTACGAACAGTGTTCGGGAAAGGAGAACTATGGCGAACCGGTATACCTTTGTCCAGAGAATTGGCAATACCCGTTTCAGTGTGAACTTGCATTTCTCAGAAAATGAGAACGCCGAAACGTATGAAGAAAAACTGCTGAATGTCATTCGGAATGATACTGTGGCATTACAGGATAACAAAGATCCCGAAGATAAGAAAACAGAACCTGCCGCGTGACAAGCAGTATCAGACAATTGAATATGAAGTCATCGTGCTGTCATTTCGCATTATTGATTGCAAAACGATAGCACATTGAAACCTTGACCGCCGGCAGTTGCTTTCATTTTGATAGCAGCTGCCGGCATTCTGTTATCAGAAAGGAGAATAAACGTATGAGTCAAAGAATCGTAGTTCCCGATGATCCGGAGAAAGCTTTTCGTCAGGCAATGCATCGGCTGGAAGAACAACAGGCGCGTGATCGGGTAAAAGAGCGGAAGAAAAGGACACGGAGACTGATTCAGGAAGGCGCGATCCTGGAGAAAGCTGTTCCCGGCGTAGCGCAAATGGATCTGAAGCAACTGGAAGACGCACTGGTTCTGGCTGCGGAAGAACCGAAGAAGCCTAATGCTAACTGATCAATATTCCCGAAGGGCGCACTTACTCACCACCTGCAAGCAGGCGGTGGTAGCCCTGCGGGCACGTGCGCTCTCCGAGGGGGATATTCCGCTTTCTGCGGAAAGCGGCAGGAAAAACTGTCATCCCATCCGCGGATGGGATGACCGCTTTTCCTGTGCAGTCGGCTCTGCTGGTTTTGTGTTCCTCATTCAAAACCGTTGTTTCCTTTTGGGAAACAACCCGCCGACTGCCTGCGGAGACCTGCCTTCTTGAATCGTATCAGGCTGGCAGGTTCCCGCTTTGGGGATGGAACAATCATCTGTAGTTCATGATGTTCCATCCCTTCATTTCTCTTTTTGCGAAAAGAGAAACAGAAAAAAGAAAAAAGGAGTAAATCATCATGGCAATTTATCATCTGGAAGCGAAGATCATCAGCCGCGGTTCCGGTCGTTCTGCCTGCGCGGCAGCAGCGTATATGAGCTGCTCAAAAATCCTCAATGATTATGATGGAGTCGAACATGACTATACGCGGAAGCGCGGGCTTGTCTGGGGCCATGTATTTCTTCCGCAGAATGCTCCTGCCGAATGGCAGGACCGAAGTGTATTATGGAATGAAGTCGAAGCGGAAGAGAAAACAAAGGACAGTCGTCTTGCACGTGAATTTGTCGCGGCACTGCCGATTGAGTTAGGCAAAGACGAATGGAAAAAGATTCTCTCAGAATTTATCGAGCAGCAATTTGTTGCGGACGGGATGTGTGCAGATGTCGCGATCCATGATACCGGCACCGGAAACCCACACGCTCACATCATGCTGACTGTCCGTCCTCTGGATGAAAACAGAAAGTGGCAGTATAAAACGGAGAAGGAATATCTCTGTGTTCGGAACGGAGAGGAACGAGGATTCACTGCCGCTGAATTCAAAACCGCACAGGCAGAAGGATGGGAAAAACAGTATCCTTACAAGGTTGGGAAAAAGAAAACCTATATGGCTCCGTCTGAAGCGGAAGTTCACGGATATGAACGGGCAGACAAGCATCCGAAAAGCACGAAGTTCGGCAGACAGAATCCGATCACCGCGCGATGGAACAGCGAAGAACAGCTTGTTAAATGCCGGGCAACATGGGCGGAATGTGTCAACAGGAATCTGGAGCAATGCAGTATTGATGAACGGATCGATCATCGGAGTTTTGCTGACAGAGGAATAGATGAGCAGCCTACAATTCATGAAGGTGTTGTTGCACGTGCGCTGGAAGCAAAAGGAATAATATCTGACCGCTGTGAATTGAACCGGCAGATCAAGGAAGATAACCGGCTGCTGCGAGCTTTGAAAGCGGATGTCAAAAGGATGAGCGAAATGCTGAAAAACAGTATTCTCGCACTGGCAGAAGCATTTGAAAATCTGCGTAGTAAAATGATCGTGCTTTGTTATAAGATGCTCAGCAATGCGAAAAGGAAAAATACACTGCAGCATTATGT
>PITV01000286.1 GCA_017577285.1 Clostridiales bacterium | reverse complement strand
CGGTTTTCCGGCCTTTCCCCTTCCCCCCCCCCCCCCCGCGGAAAACCGCTTCCCCCCTTTTTTCCCCAAAATCCCCCCCCCCCCCAACCAACATCAAAAAATTTTTTTTAATCACCCCCCGCCATGAGGAATTTACCGTCCTTCATGATCACTGCTCCGACGCGGATGTTGACAATACCGTCCCCGATATCGATGGTCAGATCTTTTCCCGCCATAGACATATCCTCCGTATATGGTTTGTATCCTTACAGCGATCTCAGCACTTCCTCCGCCAGCACACGGTACCCTTTCTCAGCAAAATGCAATCCGTCATTGGGCTGCAGTTCATCCTCCGTTTCAGGCGTGATGCGGGGCGATGCCGCCAGATCGATCAGGGGCAGTGAAAGCTCCTTTGCCAGTTTCCGCACGAACAGGACGCTTTTCAGCACATGGGGCGCATAGCCATAGAAGAACTTGCCCGGGACTTTGGTCGCATTGGGCGGTGTGCATACATAGATCACGGCCCGCGGGGCCTCCTGCCTGAGCAGACCGATCAGTTCCGCATAAGCCCGGTTATCCGGCGTGTCCTCATCGGGATCATGCCCGCCGTTGGTACCCAGCAGGATAATGATCTTATCCGCTCCCGCCACGCTGAAGCCGCCTTCCCTGTACCACTGCAGGATATTGGATGTCTTCCAGCCGCAGCGTCCGAAGTTCTTCACTTCCGCGCCGGTCATCCGGGACAGGAACCAGGGATAGTTCACATCATGCACATTGGGCTTGAAAATGCCGGGAATGATGCCCCAATCGCCTTCAGTCAGGCTGTCGCCGATACAGCAGATGGGGCCGGGAAACACGATGCCGGTCACTTCCCTGATGTCGGAAATGACGCGCACCGGCAGACACAGTTCATTCTCCGCTCCCTTATGATTGAGCCACACGCCGCGCAATCCCGCCCTGCAGGCACCGGCAGCATCCAGATCGATCCGGTCTCCCACAAACACGATATCCTTCTGCTCAATGCCGGGGATATCCCGCTGTACCGCGGAGACGGCCACATTGAAGAATTCCTCCGCCGGCTTGCTGATGCCGTAGTCCGCGCTTGAGAACACTTCCCTGAAATAATGCAGGATGCCGAGACTGGCCAGCAGTTTTCTGGCACAGTCTGTGGAATAGATGCTGTTGGACAGCACATACATATACACCCCGCGGCTGCAAAGTTCCTCCAGCAGTTCTTTCACACCGTCCGCAACAGCGAATTTGCTGCACCGGTTCATGAAATCAAACTCGAATCCGGGATCATCCACCGTCCTGTTCACGCCGAAATGAGCAAGGTAATCGGGGATCTCTTCTGTCATCAGGGGATATTC
The DNA here is from genome assembly GCA_017577285.1 of Clostridiales bacterium. Lineage (GTDB taxonomy): Bacteria > Bacillota > Clostridia > Christensenellales > Aristaeellaceae > ZC3RG03. The sequence continues at coordinate 1,261 of PITV01000286.1, read as the reverse complement.
CTTTTCCTCTTTGTGGCGCTCAATATATTTCTGAAAACTGATTTCATTATACTCTTTTACCTGATCAAGGGTGCAGGCATCCGCCATATAGCCCTCATACAGCAGTTCCAGTCCCTTGAAAAAATCCATTCCCTCAATACTCACAAGCGTGTCATAAAGATCGAATACAACTGCCCTGTTCATTACAATATCTCCTCTTTCTTTTTGTGCTATGGTTTACCGGTGTATTACGTACATCTCATACCCCGCGCGGCAATCTGTTTTCCCTCAGATACCGGCTTCTTGCGATCAGAAGACAGGTGCCGGTAAAGATCAGCTGCACCATCCAGCCGGTCAGACAGCCCCACGCCTCCCCCGTGATGCCCATCCGCGGCACCCACATATATACGCAGAAGGTGCGTATCGATATCTGGATCACAGTGCCGGCAAATACGGTGCCCATGCGCCCCATGCCGCGGAAGAATCCCTGCATGGCATTGAGGATACAGGGCATGATGAAGAAGAACGCCTTGACCGAAAGATACAGGATGCTTTCCTGAACGATGCATTCGACGTCATCCGCAGTAATGATCTCTCCGGCAGCTGTTTCCGCCGTGATCTGCGATGCCGGCGTCGGCGCGGGTGCCATAAGGTGTGCCACCGGCGCTTTCAGCAGCAGCGTGAGGATACATATGACCGGGAAATAGCACAGACCCACCAGCAGTCCATCCCGGATGGAACGGTAGACCCGATTCTTCCTGCCGGCCCCCCTGTTCTGCGCTGTGCAGGTCATGATCCCGCTCCCGATGCTCTGGGCGGGGATGCAGGCAAAATCATCCACACGGCACACAGTATTGAAGGCATCCACGGCAATGATCCCCTGCGCGTTCACCACGCTCTGGATCAGCACTTTGCCCACAGGCTGCGCTGTCTGCTGCAGGGCGGACATCCCGCCGATGCGCAGGGTGTCTCCGAGGAGCGACTTATCCATTTCCAGTTCATTCCGGGCAAGTTTCAGCGCAGGCACACGCCTGTATATCCACAGCGCGCACAGCGCGACAGAGACCGCCTCGGCCAGCGTCGTCGCGATGCCCGCACCGGCAACGCCCCATTCAAGCGTACACACCAGCAGCAGGTCCAGGCAGATATTCAGCCCGCAGGAAATGCCGAGGAAGAACACCGGCGTTCTGCTGTCACCGATGGCACGCAGGGCGTTGGCAAGGATATTGTATTGGATGGTGTACCGGATGCCAATGAATATGATGCGAAGATAGGTTGGTGC